>JAFGEN010000038.1 GCA_016931595.1 Candidatus Aminicenantota bacterium
CCCATCGGCAGATGGAAACGCGGCAGCGTTTTGTCCGCCGCCCGGGCGATCGTTTCGGCGATTTTCCGGACGGTCAGGACTTCATCTCCGGCGAGGTGATAGATTTCTCCGGCTTTCCCTTTTTCGGCGGCCAGGAGGGTTCCCGAGACGAGGTCATCGACGAACACCGGCGTCTGGAGCGTTCGGCCCTTCCCGGCTTGAATATATCTTCCCTTGGCGATGGCCCGGATGAGCTTGAAGGTGCGCCGGTCCCCCGGTCCGTAAACCCAGCCCGGCCGGATCACCACCACGTCCAATCCGGCCGCGGCAGCCTCCAAGGCCGCCCGCTCGCCTTCGAGCTTGGTCAGATCATAAAGGTCGCGCGGGTCCAACGCATACCTTTCGTCCGCGACTTCGCCGGATTTGACATGTCCCAGCACCCCGGCCGAGCTGAAATGGACGACCCGCCGGACTCCAGCCTCCCGGGCGGCCGCCAGGACCGCCTTGGTCCCGCCGACGTTGACAGCCCGGAAGCCTTCCAAGCCAAGCCGGGAGGCTCCGAGGGCCGCGGCCAGGTGAAAGACGACTTCGGCCCCGTGCATCGCCCCTGAGACGGCTTTTCCGTCGCGGATGTCGCCGGCGATGAACTCGATTTCCGCGGCTGCGCCCTCCGGCTTGCGGATGTCAAAGGCCTTGACCTTCCATCCGTTCGCGGCCAGAGTCTCGCCGAGCCGCTTCCCGACGAATCCCGACGCCCCGGTGACGAAGGCGTTCATCGCGCTGCCGCCTTCGTGATCGCCTCGGTGATTTTTTCCCGGTATCGAGGGTATGTGTATTCTCGAGCGGCCAACTCCGCTCCGGCTGCGGCCCGCTTCTGCGCTTCTTCCGAGACGAGGGCGAAATCCAGGGCCGCGGCGAATTTTCCCGGCTCGGGCGGAGACAGGATGGCGATGTCCTCGGTCAGAACCTGGGCGTTGGTCCAGAGGTTTGTCGCCACGATGGGCTTGCCCCCCTTGAGGTAAGCGTAGATTTTCAAGGGCGTGTTGGTCCCCGAGGCCCGGGGCGACACGAGGACGTCGCCGGCCTTGATATAGATCGGCACCCTTTGGGGCGGGACTTTTTCCACTAGGACGAACCGTTCGGCGAATCCCAGCTCGGCCGCCCGCTTTCTGACAGACACATGGTCGTCCGCCGAACCGCCGACGATGAGCAGAACCGCTTTTTCCTTCATTCTTCCGAAGGCCTCGACGAGCAGCGGCACGCCCTGGTAAGGCTCGAAATTGCCGGCGTAAAGGACGATCTTCTCTCCGCCGGGGGCGATTGTGCGGCGGACGGCGGCGATCTCCTCTTCCGTCGAAGGATTCGGGTCGAAATCATTGAAGTCCAGGATGTTTTCGAGAAAAACGGCCTTGTCTCCGTATCCCAGCCCGTTGACGTAGTCCAGGAGATCCCGGCAAATGACGATGACCGAACGGGAGCCCTTGAGGACGAAATTCTCGATGGCGGTGAATGCGGCCTTCAGGGCCGTGTTATGGGAAAAATCGAAATTTTCAAGCTGCTGGGGGAGGCTGGAGTGCATGTCGTAAAGATGCGGCGTTCGAAAGAGCTTCCCCAGCACGAGTCCGAAAAGGCCCGCCTCCTCATGGGAGAAGATGAGGTCGTAGCGGCGCCTGACGAGTTTGCCGAAGGCCCAGGCGGTCATCAGGGCGTCAAGGGGAAGCTTGGCCGGCGACGGGCCGATTTTGATCTTCTTCACCCTGAGCAGGTTGGGAACGCGGGTGATGGTCAGGCCGGGGAAGGGCATGTCCTCGCCGAGCGGGTAGGTCACAAGGTCGACCGTATGGCCCATGTCGGTCAAGGCTTTCAGCCGAAAGTAGACGCTGATGGGCGTTCCCCGCGGTTGAAAGAAGGGTTCCGGCGCGAGCATCAGGATGTTCATCGCGGCGGGCTCACTCGGTCTCGGAAGGTTCGGACTCGATGACCTCGCGGACGACGTAGATGCGTTTTTCGGACGATTCGTGATAAGCCCGGACCATGATTTCCCCCAGAAGACCCATGGTCACGAACTGGAATCCGACGACCATCAGGAGAATGGCCAGGAGCAAGAGAGGACGGTTGCCGATCCCCACCTGCATGAAGAGCCGCTGGTAGGACAGGACCAGCCCGATGATCACCCCGGCCGCGCCGGAGATCAGACCCATCAAGCCGAAGATCTGGAGAGGCCTGGTGGAATAGCTCAGGAGGAATTTGACCGTGAGCAGGTCGAGAAAGACCCGGATCGACCTCGAGATGCCGTATTTGGACTTTCCGTGGATCCGGGGCCGGAAATTGACCGGTACCTCGGTAATGGTCACCCCGATCGTAGCGGCGATGGCCGGGATGAACCGGTGCATCTCGCCGTAGAGCTTGATGTTCTGGATCACCTCGCGCCGGAAGGCTTTCAAGGTGCAGCCGTAATCCCTCAGACGGACCTTGGTGATATGGGAAATCAGCCAGTTGGCCGTGAGCGAGGGCAGCCGCCGGCTGAAAAAGTGCTTTTTCCAACGGTCCTTGCGCCAACCGCAGACCAGGTCGCATCCCTCCTCGATCTTTGCCACAAGCAGGCCGATATCATTGGGATCGTTTTCCAGGTCGGAATCCAGAGTGACGATGATTTCCCCGCGGGCGTTGTCGAACCCGGCCGAAAGGGCGGCCGTTTGGCCGAAGTTTTTGCGCAGGCGGAAGATCCGGACGCGGGGATCGGAGGCTTGGATCGAACGTAAAACCCCAAGGGAACCGTCCCGGCTGCCGTCGTCGACAAGGATGATTTCGTAAGTCCGGTCGAGCTTCCGGCAAGCGGAGGTGATCTCCTCGTGCAGACGGTGTAGGTTTTTTTCCTCGTTGTAAACGGGGACGACAATGGAAAGGGCGATGGTTGGTTTCATCGATTTCCGGGCCAATATAGCACATTTCGCCCCGGATTTGAATTTTTCGGCCTATTCGTCCATAATGGGCGACGCTGAGCCTCCCATGGCCGAAAAGAAGATTCTATTAGTCGACTATGACACGAAAAACAGGGATGCCCTGGCTCAGTTGTTCGCCCCTTACCGGTATAAGATCCTCCTGGCGGCCGACGGGACGACGGCCTATGAATCCTTCAAGATCGAAAGCCCCGACCTGGTGATCCTCGAGGCCATTCTCCCCAAACTCCACGGTTTCGACCTGACTAAGCGCATTGCCCAGGAATCCAAGGGCCGGACTTCGGTGATCATCGTCACCGGGCTCTACCGGGGCCCCCAGTATAAACACGAGGCCCTGACCTCGTTTGGAGCGGCGGCTTATTTCGAGAAGCCCTTCAACAACGACCATCTCCTTCAGACGGCCCTTGACCTCCTGAAGGAGAAATCCGACTTCGGCGTGGACCTTCCTTCGGCCGCCGAGGTCATCCAATTTCTCAACGACCGGCTTCAAAAGGGCCCGGCCGGGGCTTCGGCCCAAGGTTGACAGCCGTTCGGGCATGCTGTTAGACTCTTGAACCATCATGAGCAGTTTATGGACACGATGCAACAATTGCCAGAGGATCCTCTATAAGGAGGACATCCTGGAAAACCATTCCGTCTGCCCGGCGTGCTCATTCCATTTCCGCCTGTCGGCCTCGGAATGGCTGGCCCTCTTCTTTGACGATAGCCAGTTCGACATCCACGACCACGATATCAAACCCCTTGACCCCCTCCAGTTCGTCGACAGCCAACCCTACGCCAAGCGCCTGGCCGATAACCAGCGCAAAACCCACCTCCCCGAAGCCGTCGTCAACGGAACCGGGACGATGGGCGGGATCCGGGTGGCCATATCGGCCTTGGACTTCGGCTTCATGGGCGGAAGCATGGGTTCGGTCGTCGGCGAAAAAGTCACCCTGGCGGTCGAGCGGGCCCTGTCCGAAAAGATCCCCTTCATTATGGTTTCCTGCTCCGGCGGGGCCCGGATGCAGGAAGGCGCCCTCAGCCTCATGCAGATGGCCAAAACCTCGGCCGCCCTGGGCCGTCTGGAGAAGGCCGGCCTTCCCTATATTTCCGTCCTGGCCGACCCAACGACCGGCGGAGTGACGGCCAGTTTCGCCATGCTCGGAGACCTGAACGTCGCCGAGCCGAACGCCCTGATCGGGTTTGCCGGTCCCCGGGTCATCGAGCAGACCATCAAGGAAAAGCTTCCCAAGGGTTTCCAGCGCTCGGAGTTCCTCCTCAATCACGGGATGATCGACGAGGTCGTCCCACGGAAAAACCTTCGGCCCTACCTCATCCGGGCCCTTCGGCTTTTCCTCAACACATCCGCGTGAGCAGGCTCCGGCCCGCCGCCTCCCCGGCGGGAAGCCTTTCCCCCTCCGCCGCCCTTCGTTATCTTCAAGATCTCCAGCGGTTCGGCATCAAGCTCGGCCTGGACAACATGCGGATTTTGCTGGCCGCTTTCGGGGATCCCCATCGGGATTTTCCCGTGGTCCACGTGGCCGGGACCAACGGCAAGGGCTCGATTTCGGCCATGTTGGCCGAAATCTTCGCCCGAAGCGGCTTCAAGGCCGGCCTCTACACCTCGCCCCACCTGGTCAGGGTCGAGGAGAGAATCCGGGTCGGCGGCCGGATGATCCCAGGGCGCGATTTCCGGCGGATTCTCGGGGCGGTCAAGGCCGGGATCGAGGAACTCCTGGCCGCCGGCAGGCTCGACGCTTCGCCCACCTTTTTCGAGGTCCTGACGGCTGCGGCCCTGCTCTATTTCCGAGAGCGGCGGGTGGATGTCGCCGTCCTCGAGGTCGGAATGGGGGGGAGGTTCGATGCGACAAACGTCGTCACTCCGGTTGTCTCTGTCGTCGCCAATGTCGCCCGAGACCACATGCAATACCTGGGCAATACCCTGGAAAAGATTGCGTTTGAGAAGGCCGGCATCATCAAGCCCGGCGTTCCGGTCGTCAGCGGCGTTGTCGGAGGCCAGGCCCGGCCGGTGATCCGCCGCCGGGCCCGGGAGGAGAACGCGCCGTTGACCGAGGTTTTCGGCCGGGATTCGAGTTTCGATGCAGGAATAGGCATCTTTCGGAAAACGGCTGTTTACCGGCTTCGGGATGAAACGTACCGGCTGGCTCCCGGCCTCCCCGGCGCCCACCAGGTTCGGAATGCGGCCGTGGCCGCGGCGACCTCTTCGGTCCTCAAGCGGCTCGGTTTCCCGATAGACAGGAAAATCGTCGAGCTGGGCATCCGCTCGGCCCGCTGGGAAGGACGGCTCGAGCTTGTCGCCCGACGGCCGCGAGTCTACCTAGACGGCGCTCACAACGAGGACGGCGCCCTGGCCTTGGCTGCGTTTATCGACGAGACCTGCCCAAAGCCCCCCGTCCTCGTCTTCGCCATGATGAAGGACAAGGCCCTGGCCCGGGTCGCCGGGATCCTTTTCCCCCGGGCGTCCAGGATCGTCCTGACGGCGATTCCCTATCCCCGGGCGGCCTTGCCGAAGGAGGTTTTGGCCGCGACCCGGCGTTTTTCCGGGCGGATCGCGGTCGAGCCCGACCCGGCCGAGGCGCTTCGCCTGGCCCGCCGGATGGCCGGCCCGGCCGGAACGGTTGTTGTCACGGGGAGTCTTTTTCTCGTCGGGGAAATGAAAAAAATTGGATTTTACGGATAGGCCTGCGGGGCTTTTTCCGCGTCTGGTTTTTAGCGGAACGGTATGCTAAACTCTGGATTCTAAAAATCCTCGGATCGAAGTCTCATGCTTGATATCGACGCGACCGTTATTGTGACCTTCGTCCTGGTTTGGGTCCTGGTCTGGATCCTGACCAAGGTCTTTTTCCGGCCGTTGCGGAAGGTGATGGATGAACGGGAGGACAAGCTCCAAACCGACCTTGGCCTGGCCCAGGCGGCCCTGGACGAATCCGCCCGGCGTCTTCACGAAGTCGAGGTCGGACTCCGGTCCTCGCGCCAGGAGGCCGAGGATATCCGGGCCGAATGCGAGCTCGAAGCCCTCAAGGAAAAGTCCAAGCTCGTGGCCGAAGCCGGGGCGGCGGCCAAAGCCGAGATCGAAAGCGCCCGGGCGGCTTTCGAGGCCGAAGTGACCCGACTGAAGGAAGAGCTTCGGGCGAAGGCCGGACCGCTGGCCGAAAAAATCGAACGAAAGCTTCTGAGCCGGTCATGAAGGCGTTTCGCTTCCTTGCCGTCGTCCTTCTCGTCCTCGTCCTTCTTCCCCCGGCGGCGCGGTCCGCGGCTGAAGAGCATGGGGAAGCCGGGCACGAATCCGGCGGTTCCGGATTCATCTGGAAAGTCGTCAACTTCGCCGTTCTTTTCGGGGCGATGTTCTTCTTTCTCAGGAAGCCGCTCGGAGCGATGCTGGCGAAACGGGTCGATGTGGTCCGGGAGGTCCTCGAGGACGCCCGGCAAGACAGGGAAAAGGCCGAAGCCAAGCTGGCCGAAGCCCAGGCCCGGGCCGCCGCCCTCGAAAACGAAGCCTCCCGATTGAAAGAACAGGCTGCCGTCGAGGGCCGCGAGGAGACGAAACGCATTCGGGCCCTGGCCGTCCGGGAAACCGAGCGGATCAAAACGCTGGCTTCCCAGGAAGTGGCCTTTCAACTCCAGGCCGGGATCCGCGACCTCAAGGAATATACGGCGGAATTGGCCGCCGGACTGGCGGAAGAACGGATCAAAAAACGGTTAACCCAGTCCGACCAGTCCGACCTGATCGACCGTTCGATCGAGCGGTTGAAAGAGATCCGTGAGGCATGAAAAACGAGTTGCTGGCCAAGCGATACACGGAAGGATTGGCCGCCGCCCTCCCCGATGATGCCGAGTACCGGTCCGTCTTCGGGGAGGTCGGGGAGTTCCTGGGGATCCTGGAAGGCCATGAGCGCCTTCAAGCCCTGCTTCTCCGGCCGTTTGTGTCCTCGACCAAGAAGGCGGAGATCGTCGAGGAAATCCTGGGGCGGCATCAATACAAGGATAAAACCCGGCGGTTCCTCATGCTTTTGATCGAGCACCGGCGGCTTTCCCTGCTTCCGGAAATCGTCCGGACCCTTCCGTCCCGGTGGAAGGAACTCCACGGGATCCGGACGTTCGAGGTCCTGTCGGTCGTTCCCTTGTCCGACGGGCAGAAGAAACGGCTGGAGGCGGAACTCTCCCGCCTGGAAAACGGCCCGGTGTCCTGTTCGTACGCCCAGGACCCGGCGATCGTCGGCGGCCTGTTCATCCGCAAGGGCAACCGGGTCTATGACGTTTCGGTGAAGGGCGGTATCGAACGGATGAAAGAGACCATCGGAGAAAGGGTGCCTCAACATGGCGATTAAAGCGGACGAAATCAGTAAAATCATCCAACGGCAGATCGAAGGCTTCGAGGAGACGGTCGATGTCCGCGAAGTGGGCTCGGTCATTTCCGTCGGCGACGGGATCGCCCGGGTTCACGGCCTGGACCGGGTCATGAGCAACGAGCTCCTCGAATTTCCCCACGAGGTCATGGGCCTGGCCCTCAACCTCGAGGAAGACAGCGTCGGGGTCGTCCTCCTCTCCGAAAGCCACATGATCAAGGAAGGGGACCTGGTCAAGCGGACCCACCGGATCATATCGGTGCCGGCTGGGCCGACTTTGGTCGGCCGGGTTGTCGACCCCCTCGGCCGGCCGATCGACGGCAAGGGCCCGATCAAGACCGACGTGTTCCTCCCGGTCGAGCGGATCGCCCCGGGGGTGGTCGACCGGCTTCCGGTCCGCGAGCCTCTCCAGACCGGAATCAAGGCCATTGACTCGATGATTCCGATAGGCCGGGGCCAGCGCGAGCTGATCATCGGCGACCGCCAGACGGGCAAATCCGCGATCGTCGTCGATACGATCATCAACCAGAAGGACTCCGGGGTCATTTGCGTCTACGTGGCCATCGGTCAGAAAAACTCGACCGTCGCCCACCTGGTCAAGACCCTCGAGGACCACGAGGCCATGGCCTATACGATCGTCGTGGTCGCGGCCGCATCCGACCCGTCGCCGCTTCAATACCTGGCGCCCTACAGCGGCTGCGCCATGGGCGAGTGGTTCCGCGACAACGGCCGCCACGCCCTCTGCGTCTACGACGACCTCAGCAAGCACGCGGCCGCCTACCGCGAGATCTCCCTCCTCCTGCGCCGCCCGCCGGGCCGGGAAGCCTTCCCCGGCGATGTGTTCTACCTCCATTCGCGGCTCCTGGAACGGGCGGCCAAGATGAACGACGAACTCGGAGGGGGATCGCTGACCGCCCTTCCGATCATCGAGACCCAGGCCGGAGACGTTTCCGGGTACATTCCGACCAACGTCATCTCCATCACCGACGGCCAGATTTACCTCGAGTCGGAGCTGTTCAATTCGGGCATCCGGCCGGGGATCAACGTCGGCATCTCGGTCTCCCGGGTCGGCGGCAACGCCCAGACCAAGGCCATGAAGCAGGTCGCCGGCAAGCTCCGCGGGGACCTGCAGCAATACCGCGAGCTCCTGACCTTCGCCCAGTTCGGAACGGAGCTCGACCGGATCTCGCAGGCCCAGCTGGACCGCGGAGCCCGATTGACCGAGATCCTCAAACAGGGCCAGTACGAGCCCATGCCCCTGGAGAAGCAGGTCTTGATCATCTATGCCGGAAACCGCGGCTACCTGGATGAAGTCCCCCTGGACAAAGTCCGCGAATACGAGCAAAAGCTCTATGCCTTCATCGAGCGCGAGCATCCGGATATCCTGACCGGCATCGCCGAAAAGAAGGCCCTCGACAAGACGATCGACCAGGCGATCGCCGCGGCCCTGGAGGAATTCGGCAAGCGCTTCGCCGACGAGAATCCCGCGGATAAGAACGAAGGGGAAATAGCCGAATCGAACGCTGAAAAGAAGGCCGGGGAGTCTGCGGACAATGAAGAGAAAGGCCGGGATGTGAAAGAGGAATCGAAAGAGGAAGTGAAAGAGAAAAACGACGAAGGGTCCAAGGAAAAGACGGAAGACAAGCCCGTTGAGAAAAAACAAAGACCGGAGAACGGAAAAAATGAGGCCGAACAGAAAAGCGGGGAGCAGGCCTGATGGCCAATCTGATCGACCTGCGCCGGCGCATCCGCAGCGTCCGCAACACTCAGCAGGTCACCAAGGCGATGAAAACGGTGGCCACGGCCAAGTATAAAAAGGCCTCCCGGACGATCGCCGAGGGCCGGCCTCTCTGGCATGCCGCCCCGGAATCCGCCTCGCGGCTGGCCGGCTGGACCGGCCCATACGTCCATCCCCTGCTCGATGTCCGGGAGGAACAGGCGATCGACATCCTGGTCCTGACTTCGGACAAGGGCTTGTGCGGAGCCTTCAATGCCAATCTTCTGGCCAAAACCCTCGAGTTCATCAAAAGCCGGGAGAGCGGAACCCGGGTTCGCCTCTCCCTGATCGGTAAAAAAGC
>JAFGEN010000283.1 GCA_016931595.1 Candidatus Aminicenantota bacterium
GCGGCGATCTTTCTCGGCGGCCATTTCTTCTTTTCGATCTTTCGATCCATGCCCATTCTCGTTCTCCTGGTTTGATCTCGTTTGTTGGTCCGCCGTTTAATATGCATGAACCGTGCCAAAGGTTGATTCCATCTCACCCTTAATTAATCCGCGGCGAAAACGAAAAATGTTCATCCCATGACACCATGTGTTCAATAATGGACAGTTGGTGTATAATCCTCTCGATAGAGAGGGTGGAATATCAGGGCATGAAACTTGCAGCGTAATCCGGTGAAATCGATCATGCCTTGAGGAGTGCCCGATGGACCGCAAGAACGGAAAGATACTCATCGTCGACGACAACGAGGATATTCTGAGCGCCGCCCGTCTCCTGCTCAAACAGCACGCGGCCCTTGTCCAAACCGAGAAGGACCCGGAGCGCCTTCCCAATTTGTTGAAAAACGAGACCTGGGATATCATCCTGTTGGACATGAACTTCGCTAAGGGGGCGACCGGCGGAGAGGAAGGCTTCGACTGGCTGCGGCGGATCAAGGCCGCCGATCCGTTGGCCGTTGTCATTCTCATCACGGCTTACGGTGATGTCGACATGGCCGTTCGGGCGATCAAGGAGGGGGCGACGGATTTCATCCTCAAGCCCTGGCAAAATGAGAAGCTCTTGGCCACGCTGGCCGCCTGTCTCAGCCTTCGGAGCTCGCTTCTGGAGGCTCGGACGCTTCGCGAGAAGCAGGATCACCTCAGCGCCGACCTCGACCGCCCGTTCCGGGATTTTTTGGGGAAGAGCCCGGCGATGGAGGAGGTCTTCCAGACCATTGATAAAGTCGCCCGGACCGAGGCCAGCCTTCTCCTGCTGGGAGAGAACGGGACCGGCAAGGAGCTGGCCGCCCGCGAGATCCACCGGCGTTCCCTCCGCCATCGGGAGATTTTTGTCGGTGTGGACATGAGCGCCGTCCCGGAGACCCTTTTTGAGAGCGAACTGTTCGGCCACGTCAAGGGAGCCTTCACCGACGCCCGGGAGGACCGGGCCGGCCGGTTTGAAGCAGCCTCAGGCGGCACGCTCTTTCTCGATGAAATCGGGAACCTCCCCCTGCCCCTGCAGGCCAAGATCCTCACGGTCCTCGAGAACCGACAGATCTTCCGGGTCGGATCGAGCAGACCGATTCCCATCGACATCCGGCTCATCTGCGCCACGAACCGGCCCATCCACCAGATGGTTGCCCAGAATAAGTTCCGTCAGGACCTCCTCTACCGGATCAACACAATCGAGGTCCGCCTGCCGCCTCTTCGGGAACGGCTCGCTGACATTCCCCTGTTGGTCGAGCATTTCCTGTCCGTTTACTGCAAAAAATACGACCTGCCTTTGAAGAAAGCCGGTCCTCAGGCGCTGCAGAAGCTCGAAGGTTACGCCTGGCCGGGCAACGTCCGCGAGCTCCGTCACGCCGTCGAGCGGGCCGTGATCATGTCCGAGGACGCCGTTCTCCGGCCCGACGACTTCTTCTTCAGCACGGAGGGAGGCGCCCCGGGCGAAGGACTGCCGGCAGGCATAAGCCTCGAGGGGATGGAACGCCTCATGGTCGACCGCATTCTCAACAAGCACGGCGGGAATGTGAGCAAGGCCGCGCGGGAACTGGGGATTTCCCGGGCCGCTCTTTATCGTCGCCTGGAGAAGCATGGTCTATAGGAAATTCCGGGTTGCCGTCGCCCTTCGAGTCGCGGCCTTGGTCGGCCTGACCGGCCTCCTCTTTTTCATCCTCTTCCGGATGCGGCTCCCGGCCGCGGCCGTATTGATCGGCCTGCTCATCGTGATCCAAGTCGCGGGGCTTTTCCGGACGGTCGACCGAACGAACCGCGACCTGGCCCGCTTCTTCGATTCGGTGCGCTTCGAGGATTTTTCCCAGACCTTCCGAGGGCGAAGCCCCGGCGGGTCATTCGTCGAGCTTTACGCCGCCCTGGCTCGGATCATCGAGGCCTTCCGTTCGGCCCGGGCCGACAAGGAAGAGCAGGCCCTTTACCTCCAGACGGTCGTCCGCCATGTCGGAATCGGTCTCCTGGTCTTTCAAGCGGACGGAGACGTCGAGCTTATCAACGACGCGGCCAGGAGGCTTCTCAAGGTCAGTCAGCTGAAGAACATCCGGAACCTCGGGGAGAGCGACCCGGGACTTGTCGAGGCGTTGTTCGGCCTCGAGCCGCGGGACCGCAAGCTGGTCAAGGTCGAATCCGGCGATGAACAGCTTCAGCTCCTGCTCCACGCCGCCGAGTTCAAGCAGCGGGGGAGGGACTTCACCCTCGTCTCGATCCAGGACATCAGAAGCGAGCTGGAAGAGCGCGAAATCGAAGCTTGGCAGAAGCTCATCCGGGTCCTGACCCATGAGATCATGAATTCCATGACGCCCATCTCCTCCCTGGCCACGACCGTCCAGGACCTGGTCGCCGAATCCTGTGCGGGAGGAGAGCCGGAAAACCTGAGCGACATCCAGGGCGCCCTGCGGACGATTCAAAGGCGGAGCGAAGGCCTTCTGCATTTCGTCGACGGGTACCGCAGTTTAGCCCGGGTTCCCAAACCCGACCTCAAGTTCTTCCCCGTGGCCGAGCTCTTCGCCCAGGTCGGTCGGCTGATGAAGGCCCGGCTCGAGGAAGGGGGCGTCCGTCTCGACGTTTCCTCCAATCCGGTTCGGCTCGAGATTCTGGCCGACCCCAACCTCCTGGAGCAGGTCATCATCAACCTCGTCCTCAACGCCTGCGACGCCCTGGCCGGCCGGTCCCATCCCCGGATCGAGATCGACGCGGCCCTGGACGACCGGGGCCATCCCACGATCCAGGTCCGGGACAACGGCCGGGGCATCCCGGCCGAGAACCTAGACAAGATCTTCATCCCTTTTTTTTCGACCAAGGAGAGCGGCTCGGGCATCGGCCTGAGCCTCTCGCGCCAGATCATGAAGCTTCACGGCGGCTCCCTCACCGCCGC
>JAFGEN010000284.1 GCA_016931595.1 Candidatus Aminicenantota bacterium
GCGGCGTCCCCGAAGTGACCGGCGTCTTGAGCCGGATCGGAAGGGGCGAAGTCGGCAGCCACGCCCACTTCGTCAACGACGCCGAGATCCTTGTCCGTCTGAAACCGATCCAGGAATGGACGGCCTTCAAGAAGAAGGACGAGCTCATCCACGAGATCGAGCACCGTCTGGAGGATTTTCCGGGCATCAACCTCGCCGTCACCCAACCAATCGCCCACAACCTCGACGAGCTGCTGACGGGAGTCAAGGCCGAGTTGGCGGTCAAGGTCTACGGAGAGGACTTCGCGACGCTCGAGCGGCTGGGGCGTGAGATTATGGGCGTCTTGGGCGGGATACCGGGCGCGGCCGACGTCCAGGTCGAGCAGTTCACCGGCCAGAACCACCTCCGGATCGAACTCGACCGCCGGGCCGCCGCCCGCTACGGGATCGACCTCGGCGACATCCAGGACACGATCGAGGCCGCCGTGGGAGGCCTCGTTCTGGGCCAGATCTATGAGGAGCAGCGGCGGTTCGACATCTTCCTCCGCTACCGTTCCGAGTCGCGGGGCGGTGTGGACGACCTCCGGGGCCTCTACATCCCGCTTCCGGAGGGCGGGCAGATTCCCTTGGCCCAGCTTGCTTCGATCGAGGAAGTGGTCGGCCCAAGGACGATCAGCCGGGAGGGAAACAAGAGGTTCATCACGGTCCAGGCCAACGTCCGCGGCCGCGATATCGGCGGTTTTGTCGCGGAGGCGCGGGCGGCCCTCGAGGAGCGGGTGGCGGCGCCGGCGGGCTACTTCGTGAAGTGGAGCGGACGGTTCGAGCTTCAGCAACGGGCGACGCGGCGGCTGCTCCTGATCACCCCGATCACCCTCGCCCTCGTGGCCCTTCTGCTTTTCACGGTCTTCCGCTCGGGCCGCGAAGTCGGCATCATCCTCATCAACATCCCCCTGGCCCTGATCGGGGGCATCCTGTCCCTGAAGCTCTCGGGGCTTTACCTGAGCGTCCCGGCGGCCATCGGCTTCATCGCCATCTTCGGAATCGCTCTGGAGGACGGCCTGGTCCTCATGTCCGCCTTCAAGCGGCACGTGGACGAGGGGCGGGACCTGGCCGAGGCCGTCGAGCTGGGGGTCATGGAAAAGATCCGGCCGGTTCTGATGACCACGTTCACGACCGTGTTCGGCATCCTGCCGCTGCTTCTGGCCCGGGGGCCGGGTGCGGAGCTCCAGCGCCCGCTGGCGACGGTCGTCGTGGGAGGGTTGTTGACCTCGACGGCGGTCACCTTGCTGGTCCTGCCGCTCGTTTACGAAAAAATGAGGTCCAAGAAGGGAGGCGAAGAGCCCGCCTGAGGACTCTTCGCCTCGAAAATCTCCTTTTTTTTATCGACCGGCCGCGCGGTCATTCACCGTCCCGCTCGATAAACGCGAGGCGTCTCCGCCTCCGTGTCGTTCGGGTGAAACCTTTTCGATCTTTCCTGCGTATATAAATTGAGTATTAGTTCTACTCATTAATAACATATCGAAAGGAGCGTCCGGATGGACATCAGCAAGCGCGAGGAACAGGTGCTCCTGGCGGTCGCGGCCCTGGAAGAGGAAGCCTACCTGGTCCGGATCCGGAAGCACCTGTCGACGATCCTCGGTAAAAAAATATCGATCGGCGCCGTCCATATCCCCCTGCGCCGGCTGGAGAGGGCCGGACTCGTCGATGCGTCCTTCGGAGAAGCGACGGCGGTTCGCGGCGGCCGGAGAAAAAAAATTTATGTCCTGACGCCGAAAGCCAAGGCCTCCTTGCGCGAGAGCAAGCGCATTCACGATGTTCTTTGGGCCCGGTTCGGAAGACCGGAGACGCGAAGGATTCTCCCGTGAAGCGGGGGCGGCCGTCTCGATCCGAGGCCCAGCGGAATCTCTTCGCCCGCTTTCTTCCGCCGGGCGAACGGGAGGCTCTTATGGGGGACATCGACGAGATCAGCCGGGAAATCGAAGCCGCGGAAGGCCCGGCGGCCGCCCGGCGCTGGAAGCGCGGACAGGCCGCCCGATTGATTTTTTCGTCCCTTGCGGATTCTTTAGCCTGGAGGTTCATGATGTTTCAGTTGCACTGGAAAACGACGTGGCGGAACTTGAAAAAGCACCCCGGATATACGGCGATCAACATCGGCGGCATGGCCGTCGGGCTGGCGTGCTGCCTGGTCATCCTGATGTGGATCCGGACCGAGCGGAGCTACGACCGGTTCCACTCAGACGCCGACCGCCTTCATCTCGTGTATACCCAATGGGACGAAGGAGAATATGGAACCTACCTTCCCGGCCCTTTGTCCGCTCACTTGGAACGCGAGTATCCGGAGATCGCCGGGGCGTCGGTTTTTTCGACGGCCCGGAACGTCAAGATCGCCGCCGGCCCCGAAAAGGGACTCCTGGCCACAATCGGCCTGGTCGAGCCGTCGTTTTTGGAGATGTTCACGTTCCCCCTCCTGAAGGGAGACCCCCGATCCGCGCTTCGCGATCCGGCTTCGGTGGTGATCACGGAAGCCCTGGCCGAGCGCCTCTTCGGCCGGGACGATCCGGTCGGAAAAACGATTCAGATGAACGACGGGAAAACGGACAAGATCGTCACCGGATTGATCCGCCGGATTCCGGACGCTTCGTCCCTGCAATTCGACCTCCTCGCATCGTCGGCCGCCGGCCGGCCTTTCCTCAAGGATTGGAGGGTGAACTCCACCCCGATCTTCGTCCGCCTGCGCGACGGCGCATCGGCGGAGGACGTCGGCGGCAAGATCGCCGGCATCCTCAAGGCCCGCGATCCCGAACACAGCGGGACTCTCGGCCTGCAGCCCCTGTTGCGCCTCCGCCTCTTCGAGTTGGGGGGCGGCGGGAGGATCGTCCAGGTGCGGACCTTTGCGGCCATGGCCTTGCTGATCCTGCTGATCGCGGCCATCAATTTCATGAACTTGTCGACTGCCCGGTCGGAGCGAAGAGCCCGGGAGGTCGGCATCAAGAAAGTCCTCGGCTCGAGGAGGGGGGCGATCGTCGAGCAATTTCTGAGCGAGTCCGTTCTTCTCGCGATCTGTTCTATGGTCGTCGCCGTCCTCCTGGTCGGGGCTCTCCTTCCCCGTCTCGCCGTCATCCTCGGGCAACCGATGAGCCTGAAGCTGTCCTGGCCGTTGGCCGGGTCCGTGGGGCTCCTCGCCCTCTTTGTCGGCCTCCTTTCGGGCGGTTATCCGGCCTTCCTGCTCTCCGGCATTTCGCCGCAGGCGGCATTCAAGGGACACCGCCGGATGTTTTTCCGGGGCGGGCGCGGCCGGACGCGCGGTTCGGCCTTGAGAAAAACGCTCGTCGTGGTCCAATTGACCCTGTCCGTGTTCTTCATCTTCGCGGTGATCGTCGTCCACCGGCAGATGGGATTCGTCGCCTCCAAGACCCTGGGCTTTGACAAGGACAACGTTCTCGTGCTGAGCCTGCGGGGACAATTGGCGGATCACGGAGCTCTCTTGAAACGCGAAATCCTCGGGAATCCGGCCGTCGAGAGCGCCGCCTTGGTCGATAATGACCTGGACGGGTGGTACAGCTCGTCGACTGCGGATTGGACCGGAAAGAATCCGGGCGATGACGTCGTTTTGGGCCTCAACTGGGTGGATGCCGATTTCCTCAAGGTCTTGAAGCTGGAGATGGCGGCGGGGAGGTTCTTTTCTTCCGAGTTCCCCGGCGATCCGGCCGAGGCCGTGGTCATCAACGAAGCGGCGGTCCGGGCGATGGGGATGGACCAGCCTCTCGGCCGGAAAATCACCGTCCGGATGGGCGAAACCCTGGAGCGGACCGTGGTCGGGGTGGTCAAGGATTTTCACACGGAATCCTTGCATGCCCCGGTGGGCCCTTACATGCTCTTTTGCTCCGACGCGGCGCCCAACCTTTATGTCAGGATCAAGCCTGGAGATCTCCCGAGGACTCTCCAGGGGCTCGAACGCACGGTCAAGACGATCGTTCCCAATGATCCGTTCCGGTATTCGTTCCTGAACCAATCGCTGGATCGGCTTTATGCCTCGGAGCGCTCCATGAGCCGGCTTGTCTTGGCCGGAGCGGCGCTGGCCATCCTGATTTCCTGCCTCGGGCTCTATGGGCTCGTCTCGTATCTGGCCGAACAGCGGACCAAGGAAATCGCCGTCCGGAAGGTTCTGGGCGCGTCGGGCCGCGGCATCGCGGGATTGTTTCTCCGGGAGCTCGGACTCGGCGCCGTCCTGGCGACGTTCCTGGCCGCTCCGGTTTCATTTTGGGCGGCCGGGCGATGGCTCGGAGGGTTTGCCTTCCGCGTCTCTCTTCCAATTTGGTTGATTCTTCCATCCGGCGCGCTGGTTCTGGCCATCGCCGTCGCCGCGGTTCTGAGCCAAACGCTCAGGGCGGCGGCGGCCCACCCGGCCCAGGCCATTCGAAACGAGTAGGATAAGGCTCGACGGCCGCTGAAACGGCGGCCTTTTTGGAGTTTCCCGGCTATCCCGGTAAAATGGGAAGGTGATCAAGGCCGCATCCGTCCGCTATCAGTTTTTTGCCTGGCTGATTTACTGGCTGTTTCTGCTGCTCCTCAATTTCCTGTATTTTGAAGGAGATCATTACTCCAAGCCTCTCCTGGCGCTTTGGACCGTCCTCTTCACCCTATTCGGCATCGGCCTGTTCTATCTCCAGACGCGAGTGTATCGGAGGTTGGTGAATCAGAAGCGCAGCAAGGCCGTTCTCTTCTCCGTTTCGATCATTCTCTCGATGTGCTCCGCTTACCTTTGGGGATTGACCGAGCCCGTCCTGTCCTGGCTGATCAATCCCGAGATTCATGAGGTGAGCATGAAATGGGACATCAATTCCCGGGGCACGATCAGCCTGACCTTCGTTCTGGCCTTTTTCAGCCTCCTGTATATTTTCTCGACATATCGAGACGACTCATCGTCGCCTGCCCGCTCAAGATCCGAGGCCGGCAATGGGATAAACTCCGGCACGTCTACGGTGGCGGTCTACCATAAGAACAGCCTGGTGTTATTGCCGCTGGATGAAATAAAAAAAATATCCGTCGACGGCAACTATTCAACGATCATCGATGCCCGGAACCGGAGGTTCGAGCTCAAAAAATCCCTCAGCCTGTGGGAGAGAGAATTGGACCCCCAAAAATTCCTGCGTGTCCATCGATCCACCATCATCAACAGGGCTTTCATTGAAAAGATCGATCTTTGGCAAAACTATACGCTGCGGATTAAGATGATCGGGCTCGACATGCCGGAGGACGTCAGCCGGCGGTATGCCGCCCTGTTGAAAAAGCGGTTGAAAATATGAAGGGGTTATTGCCGCTCATCATCGAGTTTATACCGCTCGTCACCTTTTCCGGCATGGGATAGAACTTTGTGGCCTTTCCGCCGTTATCCTCTTTGAAACCGACTTCAAGGAGGACCGCATGAACCGTTTTTTTCACTGCCTGCTGCCGATCATTCTGGCTCTCGCCGGGACGCCTCCTCCGGGAAGCGAATGTCCCGTACCGTCGCCGGCCGGAACAATCCAACCCGGAGAGGACACGTCCCGTTTGCCGGTTGAGACCATCGAGACGTATGAGACGCTTGTTCGGGAAACGATGCGGCAAAACAAGGTCGTGGGAGCCGGAGCCGCTTTGATACTGGAAAACCGCGTCGTTTGGAAAAATGGCTTCGGGTACGCGGATAAGGAGAAGAACATCCCCTATACCACCCGGACGGCCCAATCCATCGGGTCGGTGACCAAACCGATCACCGTTCTGGGCGTTATGGAGCTCCAGGAGAAAGGCCTGCTCCATATCGACCGGCCGTTGACGGACAGCCTCCCCGCTTTCCGCATCAGAGCCAGGGGAGAGAACCTCTCTCAGATTACCTTGCGCTCCCTGATCACGCACACGTCCGGTCTGCCTAATGATATTTTTTATAGGGCCGCATCGAAGACCGAGACATATTTGGGCATCCCGTCTTACCTGCCGCGGGAAACGCTGGCTTTTCCTCCCGGAACAGTCTACCACTACTCCAACCTGGGGATCAGTCTGCTGGGGAACGTCATCCGCGCCGTGAGCAAACAGGACTATCCCGATTACATGCAAGAAAACGTGTTCCGAAAAATCGGGATGGACAATACGGGCTTCATCGAATATGACCAACTGCGGGATGTCAGCCTGTCCTATGACGGGGAAGGGAATCCCGTCTCCACCCCGCGGATCAGAATGATACCGGCCGGAGGCGCTTATTCCACCGTCGATGATTTGACCGCTTTGGCCCGGGAGCTCATTGCCCTCTACCACGGAAAAAGTGGGGGGATATTACAACCGGAAACCGTGAGAGAAATCTTCCATGAGCAGAAAGCGGCAAAAATCGGTCTCAGGATCAGCGGACTGGGTTGGGATATGTTCAAAAAAGGATCCGCTTTCATCGCCTTCCATTTCGGCAGCGACAACGTCAACCAAGCTTGCTTGATGATCAATCCGGAGCGGAAGGCGGCCTTGGTGGTCATGTCGAATTCAGCCGAGGGGAGGGTTCTCACTGATGCGCTCGGCGAGAAATTCAGGACAGACCATGGTTTCGAGGAACTGGACTGGATCGTCAGGCATGTGGAAACTCCCCGGAAAAACGAAATCATCCCCTTGACGCCGGAAATGATTCAGGCTCATTCCGGAACCTACGGGCATACGAAGCTCGTTCTTGACGCGATCCCGAAAGAGGGAAGGCTCCTGCTGACGTACGGACAAACCACCCTCGATCTGAGTCCGGTTTCCCGCAACGAATTCATTCCGAGCAAGCGGGACGAGGCGGGAACATATCAGAGGCTGGATGCGAACCGAATCATCTTTGAAGAGATCGGACCCTATCATGTCTTGTTTTGGGAAACGGAAGCGCGGCAACGGGAGGCCCTCGGTTACAAGCTGGCTCCTCAGGCGATAACCGATAACTGGATGCGGCGTTTGGGCAAATATCGAATCATTGACGACCCATTGGATGGACCCGAGACGTTTACGGATGTCGAATTGTCCGTATTCGAAAACCGGCTCCTGCGATTGAAAATCTTCTATACGTCGGGCATCTATGAGTATAACCTGCGCATCGAAAACGATCACGAGCTGGTGACGTGCGGTTTTGATGAGGTGACCGCCGGCGACACCCTCCGCTTCAGGCGGGAAGGAAACGACGTCTTTATGACCGTTTACGGATTGACCTTTAAAAAAATCGAATAAAAGACAAAAGGTCGGGGTCTAATCCGGGTATTTCCCGTCTTTCGAGATCCAGCGGCCCTTGGCGTAAATCGAGGCCTTCTCGATGAGGGCGTCATAGTGATGACGGCTCTTGTTGACGCCGATCCCGTAGGAGTCGCCGATGGCGAAATGGACCGTCCCGAAGGCCTTTTCCGCCTCGAGCATGTTGGGACAGATGCGGGCCCCGGTGTTGGTCCCGACCCCGAATTCGCCGATGACTTTCCCGGTCGGGTCGGCGCCGATGTTTTTGAGGATGGCCTCCACGCCCTTGCCCGAAGCGGAGACGAGCGTCCCTTTTTTGAACTCCATCACGCCCCGGCCGAGCTTGTCGTCGATCAGGCTGATGACAAGCCGTCCGGTGAAGGTCTCCTCGACCGGGCAGGTATAACATTCGCCGGCCGGGAGGTTGCCGTGCCGGCCCTTTTTGGAGATGTCCCCGACGTCGATATGCCAGTCCCGGCCCTTGATGCTGAAGGAGATGTCCGTCCCGGCGGGATTCGTGACCCGAACATCGCCGGCGTTTTTGATCATCTTCATGATCCGTTTCGTTTTCTCGGCCAGCTTGAAATAGTCGATGTCGACCAGCCGCTCCATCATGTCGACGGTGATCCCGGGCATCATGCACAGCCGGCCGTGGGTTTCGCCGGCCTTGACCATGTAGCCCCGTAAGGGCTTTTCGGCGATCCGGGCGTCGAGCATGTAGACCATGACCTTGGGGCTTTCGGCCAGCATCCGGAAAAGCTTCGTCGGCTCCGAGATCGGCCGGAGGGTTTCGGTCATCAGGTAGGTCGTCGTTTCGGCTTCGCATTCCTTGGCCCAGTAGGCGAAGGCCTCGGCGATGTCCATCTTGGCCTTGTCCGTAACCAGGAGGAACTGTTCGCCGGCCTTGATTCTGAGCGACTGCTTGACGGCTTTCTCGGCCGCGGCGTAGAGCTTGCGGTTTGACTTGGTCATGGAAGCCTCCTTCGGCGGCTCTACTTTAGCCGAGGGGCTCCGGTGTTGTCAAAAAGAGACGGGACACTTGCGTCGCGTCTCGGAAATCTCTTGTCGGATTCCCGGTCTGTCATGATACGCCGCCGCCGGGGGGGTTGAACTCATAAGACGGGACACTAGCGCCGGTAGCGAATGGCGATGCCGACGATCTCCCGGTCGTAGACGGTCCGGCGCGGGCGCCAGGAGCGGCGGGCGACGGACCCGCGGAGATGCCGGTCGGCGACGATGACCAGCGCATCTCCGCCCAGGCGGGCGGTCTTTTCCCGAAGCAGGCCTTCGACCTCATAACGGCTCATCCAGGGTTCGGGCCGGATCCAGACCTCGCCCAGTTCGATGTAAGCCCCGCGCGGCTCCTGTCGGAGAAGCCGGATGTTGCTGTAATCATTGGGGGAGTAGCGCGGCGTACCCGGATA
>JAFGEN010000285.1 GCA_016931595.1 Candidatus Aminicenantota bacterium
GAGCGGATATAATAACAGAATCGGCCTTTTCTTTGCCCGGCGGGCCGTGATAAGATTTCGGGGTGAAGATTTCCGCGGTTTTGATCACCTACAACGAAGAGGCGAACATCGAAGCCGCCCTTCGAAGCCTGGACGGCGTCGTCTCCGAAATCGTCGTCGTCGACAGCTGTTCGATGGATGCGACGTGTAAAATCGCCCGCGGGTATACCTCCCGGGTGTACCAGCGGAAATGGACCAATTATTCCGACCAGAAAAATTTCGCCAACGGCCTGGCTGAACATCCCTGGATCCTTTCCCTGGATGCCGATGAACGGCTCTCGCCGGAGCTCCGGGAGGAGATCATCGCCCTGGCCTCGGGGGAACCGACCTGCGCGGGATTTTCGATGCCCCGCCGGGTTTTTTACCTCGGTCGGTGGATCAAGCATTCGGGCTGGTATCCCGACTGGAAAGTGCGGCTCTTCCGCAAGGGCCGGGCCCGCTGGGTCGGGGATTATGTCCACGAAGACCTGGCCGTGGACGGCGATGTCCGTAGGCTCGAAGGCGACATCCTCCACTTTACCTACAGAAACATCGCCGACCACCTGTCCCGGATCAACACCTTCTCCGACTTGGGAGCCCAGAAGCTTTACGCCCAGAGGAAGAAATGCGGGATCCGGCACCTGCTGTTCATCCCGGTCGGGCGGTTCATCAAGTCCTACATCCTCCGGGCCGGATTCCTGGACGGGTTCGCCGGCCTAGTGATTGCTTGTCTGAACGGCTACGGAATCTTCGTCCGATACGCCAAGCTTCGGGAAATCTGGAAGAAGGGAGAACGCATTGAGCCTTTTCCAGATTGACGCCGGCCGGGAGTGGCGGGGCGGCCAGCGCCAGGTCTTTCTCCTGACCCGGGAGCTGCTCCGCCGCAGTTACCCGGCCATCCTCGTCGCCCCGCCCGAAAGTCCGCTCCTCGAGAAAGCCAAGGCCGCGGGCATCGAGACGCTCCCGGTCGGGATCAAGAATGACGCCCATCTTCTGGCCGGCTGGAAGATCGCCCGGGCCATGCGCCGAACCCGCTGCGTCCTGGCCCATTTTCACGACGGGCACGCGGCCGGGACCGGCGGCCGGGCCGCCCGGAAAGCCGACGTCCCGATTCGGATCGTCTCTCGCCGGGTGGAATTCCCCCTCAAGGACAACCGGTACTCCCTGAAAAAATATGCCGGAACCGACGCGGTCGTGGCCATCTCAGAAAGCGTCCGCGAGGTCCTCAAGAACGGCGGCGTTCCGGCCGAACGGATCGAAGTCATCCCCTCCGGGATCGATTTTTCCCCCTTTGACGAGGTCAAGGACAAGGACTTTCTCCGCCGCGAGCTCCGGTTTGCCGAGGATGACTTCCTGGTCGGGATCGTCGCCCACCTGGAGGACAGCAAGGGCCACCGGACGCTGATCGACGCCGCTCGTTTCCTCAAGTCCCGCACGCCCAAAATCAAGATTGTCATCGTCGGAAGCGGCTCGCTCGAGCTCGAGCTGGCCGAGCAGGCCCGCGGCCTGGGGGTCAACGACCTGGTCTTTTTCCTCGGCTTCCGCGACGACGTCCCCCGGCTCCTGGCTTCGCTGGATGCCTTCGTCATGACCAGCAACGCCGAGGGCTTGGGCACGTCAATCATGGATGCGATGGCCTCGCGGCTTCCGGTCGTGGCCACCTGTGTCGGGGGGATTCCCGAAGTGGTCTCCGACGGGGAGACGGGGATCCTAATCCCTCCCAAGCGTCCCGAGGACTTGGCGGAGGCGATCCATAAGCTGTATATGAACCGGGCCTTCGCCCGTAAGCTCGGCCTCCGGGGCTTCCAGGTCGTTCACGAGAAGTTCTCGGCCGAGGCGATGGCAGCCCGGATTGCGGACCTCTATGAAAAAATCGCCCGCAGAAAGAATATCAAGCTCAAGGCCTGAGGTCGTCGTCCGGCCCCTGACCTCACTTTCTGATTTCGAGGGCTGTGTCTTTATCCAGCGGAAAGTCTGGGGCCACCCGGACCTGGACATCACCCCGGTCCACCAGTTCCGGATCGCCGTCCACACCGGGGCTATCATCCTGGGGGCGTTCGTGGACGGGAAGATCGCCGGCTATGTCTACTCGTTCCCGGCCGATTTCGGGAAGGTCCGGGGCCAGCATTCCCATCACCTGGCCGTCCTTCCCGAAATTCAGGGCCTTGGGCTGGGCAAGACCCTCAAGTGGGCCCAGCGCGAGGAAGCGCTGAAGCGGAAGATCGAACTTCTGACCTGGACGTACGACCCGATGCAGGCCCGCAACGCCAACCTCAATATCCACGTCCTGGGTGTGGTCGGGAACCGGTATCTCCGGGACTTTTACGGCGAAACGCCGGCCCTGGTTCTGGACGCCGGGGTCCCCAGCGACCGGCTCCTGGTCGAATGGTGGATCAAGTCGCCCCGGGTGAAGGGGCGGACGAAAGCCGCGCCGGCGCCGTTCGATTTCGGGCGGATCCCGAAGGCCCTCGAGCGGGCAGCCGGCGGAACCGGGCCGGAGGCGGGGCCGGGCCGGCCGGTCCTGGACTTAGAGGCCGCCCGAGTCCTGATCGAGGTCCCGAAAAAAATCCGGGATCTGCCTAAGGGGACGGGGATCATCGGGGCCTGGCAGACGGCCGCCCGAGATACGTTCGAGTCATATTTCGCCCACGGCTACCGGCTCGAGGACTTCATCTCCGGCGACCGGTCGTTTTATGTCTTGAGATATGCGCCCTCAAGCCGACATCTTCGTCAGGGTTGAAAGGAACATCCATGAAAATCGACCGGATCGAACTTTTCCTACTGCGCCTGCCCTACGTCCATTTTTTTGAAACCAGTTTCGGCCGGGCCTATGACCGGACGTTCTCGCTGATAAGAGTCGAAGCCGGGGGACTCACCGGCTGGGGCGAGGGGGTGGCCGAGGAGCGGCCCCTGTACAGCGGGGAGACAACCGAAACCGCCTGGCATGTGATGAAGGATTTCCTCATTCCGCTCATATTCGAAAAGAAGATCACCGGCCCCGAGGAGTTCGCCCGGGCGGCGTCGGTTTACCGGGGCAACCGGATGGCCAAGGCGGGACTCGAGCTGGCCCTCTGGGACCTGGCGGCCAAGGCGGCCGGCAAGCCCCTCTCGGCGCTCTTAGGCGGAACGCGGACGGAGATCGAGGCCGGAGTAAGCTGCGGCATCGAGGATTCGCTGCCCGACCTGGTCGCCCGGGTCGGTTCGTACCTGGACCAGGGTTACCGCCGGGTCAAGATCAAGATCAAGCCGGGCTGGGATACGGCCGCCTGCGCCGCCGTCCGGGAAAAATATCCCGACATCATGCTTCAGGTCGACGCCAACGGAGCTTACAAGGTCGAGGATATGGAAACCCTGGCCGCCCTCGACGCCTTCAACCTCCTCCTGGTTGAGCAGCCGTTCGCGCCCTACGACCTTTGGGACCACGCCAAGCTCCAGAAGCGGATGAAAACGCCGCTCTGCCTGGACGAGAGCATCCTCTCGGCCGACACGGCCCGGGCGGCGGTCGAGATGGGAAGCTGCCGGATCGTCAACATCAAGGTCGGCCGGGTCGGCGGGCCGGTCGAGGCAGTCAAGATCCATGACCTCTGCCAAAAGGCCGGAATTCCAGTCTGGTGCGGCGGAATGCTCGAGTCCGGCATCGGCCGGGCCCACAACCTCCACCTGGCCTCGTTGCCGAACTTCTCCCTGCCCGCAGACCTTTCCGCCAGCCGGCGCTATTACAGGGAAGACATCATCGACCCGTTCATCGAGTTGTCCGGCCCGGGGAAAATTCGGGTGCCCGACGGTCTCGGGATCGGGGTGAACCCCGTTGCCTCCCGGATCGAGAAGGCGACCCTCCGCCGGGAGGAATTCCGGCCGAGCTGACCTCCGGAAATTTTGCCCATTCGACAC
>JAFGEN010000039.1 GCA_016931595.1 Candidatus Aminicenantota bacterium
CGGATGGCCCGCATCCCTCTCGACCCGCGCTTGTCCCGGATGCTGATCGAGGCCGCATCGGAAAGCTGCCTTCGGGAAGTCGCCGTCGTTGCCTCGGCCCTCAGCATCCGCGACCCGAGGGAGCGGCCGCCGGAAAAGGCCGCCCAGGCCGACGCCTGCCACGCCCCGTTCCGCGACCCCGAGTCCGATTTTCTCACCCTGCTCCGCATCTGGGACCGCTTCCACGGCGACTGGCAGGGGATGCGCTCGACCGCCCAGAAGCGCCGCTTCTGCCATGATCACTTCCTCTCCTTTCCCCGGATGCGGGAATGGGCCTATGTCCACGACCAGATCCTCGAGATCCTTCGCGAGCAGAAAATCCCCACCGGCCGGACCCAATCCGTTCCCATGTCCAAGACGCTTTCCGGGGCGATCCACCGCTCGGCGGCCGCCGGGCTTCTCTCCCGCGTCGCGGTCCTCAAGGAAGGGAAGATCTACACCGCGGCCCGCGGCCGTGAGGCGATGATCTTCCCGGGGTCGTCGCTCTTTTCCAAGCCGCCGGCCTGGATCGTGGCCGCCGAAATCGTCCAGACGGCGCGTCTTTTCCTTCGAACCGCGGCCCGGATCGAGCCGGGGTGGCTCGAGAGCCTGGCCGGGGATTTATGTCAACGTTCGTACGGGAATATTCGCTGGGACAAAAACCGGGGGGAAGTCCGGGCCGACGAACGGGTGGCCCTGTTCGGCCTGGAGATTGTTTCCCGCCGCGAACTTCCCTTCGGCCCCATCGACCCCGGGGCGGCCGGAAAAATTTTCATCCGCGATGGATTGCTGGCGGGAGCGGTCAAAGACTCCTTTCGATTCCTCAAGCATAATCTCGACCTTTGGGCCCGCTTCGCCGGGCTCGAGGACAAAATGCGGCGGAGGGATCTTCTCGTTCCCGAGGATGAAGCCGCCGCTTTTTATGCCAAACGCCTGCCGGGGATTTTCGACCTCAAGGGAATCCGGAAACGTCTCGAGCAACAGGGAGGGGATGCCTTCCTCTTCATGAAGGAAGAGGACATCGTCAAATCCCGACCGGCCGCCTCCGAAATCGCCCTCTATCCCGACGAGATGAATTTCAACGGCCGAAGGGTCCGGGTGGAATACCGTTTCATCCCCTCGGCTCCCGATGACGGGGCCACGATCCGGGTCCGGGCCGACCTCCTGCCCCATCTTCAGGCCGGGACGCTCGAATGGGGGATACCGGGATTCTTCCGGGAAAAAATCCAGGCCCTGGTCAAGGGGCTGCCCCAGCGATACCGAAAGGCCCTGGTCCCCGCCTCAGAGCGGGCCGACATCATCGTCCGGGAGATGCCGAGGACCCGGGATTCGCTCTATGCCTCGCTTTCCGCTTTCGTCAAGAAACGGTTCCGGGCGGACGTTCCGGCCGAAGTCTGGGCCGCCGTCGACCTGCCGCCCTTCTTGAAGGTCCGTTTGATCGTTCTGGATGCGGCCGGAAACGAAGCCGCCTCCGGCCGGGACTATGGACCGCTCCTCGGCATCCGGCCGAAAATGCCCGAGGCCGACCCGGGTTCGACGTCGTGGAAAAAAGCCTCCGGACGTTGGGAGCGGCCCCAGGTTGAGGAGTGGGAATGGGAGTCGATCCCGGAGAACGTCCGGCTGGACAATGGGGCGGCCGCTTATCCCGGGCTGGAGGGCGGGACCAAGAGCGTTTCACTCCGGCTCTTCAAGTCCGCGGAAGAAGCCGCGGCCGCCCATTCCCGGGGCGTGGAGGCTCTCCTCTCCCGGACGTATGCCAAGGACCTGAAGTTCATGGAGCGGATCCTGGTCCTGCCGGAGGAGCATCAGCGGGCGGCCCTTTATTTCGGGGGGAAAGCGGCGATCGAGAAATCCATGCTCGAGGCCCTCCGGATGCGGGTCTTTCGCAAGAACATCAGGACGCGCGAGGAGTATCGGAACCTGGCCGATGGGGTGGTGAAAACGCTGTTTGCCGAGGGGCAGGCTCTCCTGGAAGCCGTCAAGCGGGCGTTATCGGCCTATCAAGGAGTCCGGGCCGACCTCTACACGATTTCCATGACCCATCAAGGGAACAAGGCCGTCGAGGGAATCGTTGAAACGATCCGCACGGAGATGGACGCGTTGATGCCGCGGGATTTTCCGGAAGCCCTTCCGTCGGCTCGGCTTGACCGCCTGCCGGCCTACCTGGAAGCCCTCCGTATTCGGACCGAGCGGGGGAAAAACAGCCCGGAAAAGGACCGGAACAAAGCGGCCGAGATTGCGCCGTTCGCCGAGGCGCTGGCGGGCCTGCGGAAAAAGCTCGGCCCATCGGGTTCGTCCGAGACCCGGGCTGTCCTGGACGATATCGACCGCCTGGTCCAGGAATACAAAGTCGCCGTCTTCGCCCCGGAAGTCGGGGCGGCCGGCCCTGTCTCGGCCAAGCGTCTCACCGAGGCTCTGCGCGAAGCCCGGGCCAAGGTCGAGGCCGAGACGCCCCCGCCGGCCAAAGGCAGAGGACATGCGGCCGGGGCGAAAGTCCGGCCCGCTTCTTCCGTCCGCCCCGGCCCCGGAGTGAGAGAGATGCGCCATCGCCGAAAATAGTCGCCGTCGCCGGGTCTCCCGGCGATAGGATATCCCAGGAGGTTTCACATGCCGGATTTCGGTTCACCTTTTTCGGGACTGGCCAACGGCCGTAAATTGACCCAGGCGGAACTTGTGCGGGCCGTCCGCTTCATGATTGCGGCTGAATACGAAGCGGTCCAGTTGTACATGCAGCTGGCCGAGTCCACCGACAATGCCCTGGCCGTCGAGGTCCTGAAGGACATCGCCGACGAGGAACGCGTGCATGCCGGAGAGTTCCTGCGTCTCCTGCAGGAACTCGCCCCGGACGAGGCGAAGTTCTATGCCGAAGGCGCGGAGGAAGTCGAGGAGGAGATCGCGAAGCATAAAGGACGGAAAAAGCCGCGGAAATGAGCGTTGACGGCCGGGATTTTCTGAAAGACAGCATCCGCAAGCGGATCGATTTTTCCAGGACGCCCCAAAACCGCGGCGAAAAACCGCCGCCGCCCCAGATTCCCGTCATTCCGGGCGCGAGGCGGATTGATTTGCCGCGTCCCGGGGAATGGACCTCGATTCCCGATCTCGGCGTCAGAACGGCCATCGGCCGGCGGCGGTCGCGGCGTAAATTCACGAGGGAGTCCTTGAGCCTCGAGGATCTGGCCTTTCTCCTCTGGGCCACGCAGGGGCTCCGGCCGGACGACGCGGGTCAGGGAAATTTCCGCACGGTTCCCTCGGCCGGGTGCCGGCATGCCTTCGAGACATATGTCCTGGCCTTTCGGGTGGAGGGGCTCGACCCGGCCGTCTACCGCTATCTTCCCTTCGGGCACGCCCTGGTCGAAACGGGGCGCCGGAACGGAATGGAGGAGCTTCTGACGAAGGCGGCGTTCAACCAGCGATTCTGCGGGGAGAGCGCGGCGGCTTTCGTTTGGACGGCGATCCCGGCCCGGATGGAGTGGCGCTACATCGAAGCCGCATACAAAGTGATGGCCCTGGACGCCGGACACATCTGCCAGAACCTCTATCTCGCCTGCGAGAACATCGCCGCCGGTACGTGCGCCGTCGCGGCTTACGACCAGGACCTCATGGACGAGCTTCTCGGAATCGATGGCCAAGACGAATTCACCGTCTACCTGGCTCCGGTCGGGAAAATACCGAAGGAATAAAACCCTCCCGCTTGTTTATGATAAATTCCCTTTATAGGTTATGATTTCTTCCGCAGCCTGTTCGGTCCTGAAATCCTCTCCCGCGAGAGGTCATCATAAGGCGTGAGCCATGAACAAAGAACGCTCAGACGGTTCGGCGGGCGAGAAAAGAGCGGTTCCCGCGCGGCAGACAAAGAAGGGAGCCGCGTCGCGGGGGGGAATCGGCGAGCGTCTCAAACCCGACGACGCCTTCTACGCCCATCTCCTCGAAGAGGGGCCGGTCGGCCTCACGTCGGTCGACTGCGACGGTCGCATCATTTATGCCAACGCCCGGGCGGAGAAAATCCTGGGGCTCAACCGAAGCCGGATCAAAGGCAGAACATACGACGACCCGAAGTGGAGGATCGCCGGCCTTGACGGAAGGCCGTATCCCAAGGATGCCCTTCCGTTTGAAATCGTCCGAAAGACAGGAAAACCGGTCCGCGACATCCGCCACGCGATCGAATGGCCGGACGGACGTCGGGTTTGCCTTTCCATTAGCGGAAATCCGCTTAAAAGCCCCGGCGGCCGGTTTAAGGGAGCGGTTTTCGCCCAAGAGGACATCACCGCCGAAATCGCCCTTCAAGAAGAGCGGTCCAAAGCGGCGGAAGCCCAATCCCGTTCAGAGAAATTCAATCGGAGCCTCATCGACGCCCTTCCGGTCGGACTGCTCCATCTCGATCGAGAGGGGGTCATCACGTACGAAAATCCGGCTCTCCGGCGAATGATGGGCGTCCCGCCAGAGGCCGCCTCGCCCGTCGTCGGAAAGCGGATCTTGGACCTGCCGCCCTTTGCCGCGATCGCCCTGGCTCCCGATTTCGACAGACTCAGGAAGGGGGAAAGCGTTCAGAGGAAAGGCGTTCCCTGGCGGTCGTTGATGGGGCCGTCGCTTATCCTGGATGTCACGGCCGTGCCTGTGTTCGAAGCCGGAGGAATTTTTTCCGGGGCCGAGGTGATGATCCTGGACGTCACCGAGAAGGCGGAAGTGGAGAAGGCCCTGATCGAAAGCGAGCGGCGATACCGGGAATCGAGCGCGGTCTTGGAAACCATTTTCGATACCATTCCGGATGTTCTCGGCCTCCAGGATGAAGGCCATCGGATCCTTCGATACAACAAGGCCGGGTATGCTTATCTTAAAACCACGCCCGAAAAGGTCAAGGGCAAACGCTGTTTCGAGCTGATCGGACGGGACGGGCCCTGCGATGTCTGCGCCACGTCCGAGGCGTACAGGACGAAACGTCCCGCCCGGATCGAGCGGTACTTTCCGGAAATCGACAGCTGGCTGGACATCCGTTCCTATCCCGTCCTGGATGAATCAGGCAAAGTCATCGGGGCGCTCGAGCATCTCCGGGACATCACCGCGGCCAAGAAGGCGGACATCGCCTTGAGGCAGTCGGAGGAGAAGTACCGCAACCTCATCGAGCAATCCCACGACGCCATCTACCTTCTCTACGACGGGAAATTCGAGGTCATCAACAAGCGCTTCGAGGAGATGTTCGGAGTCGGCCTGGGGCAGACCAATTCCCCGGAATTCAACTTCCGGGACATGATCGCTCCGCAGAGCCTTCCCCTGATCGAGGAGCGGGAAAGAAAAATTCGGCGGGGGGAATCGCCCGACCCCGTCTATGAATTCACGGCGGTGACCCCGCAAGGAAAACAGATCGAGTGCGAGACGAGTGTCACCTACATCGATTACAAGAATGGAAAAGCGACCCAGGGAGTGATCCGGGACATCACCGAGCGCAAACGGGCCCGGGAGCGGATCGAGGCTTCGCTCAGGGAGAAGGAGGTCATGCTGAAGGAGATTCATCACCGGGTGAAGAACAACCTCCAAATCGTCAGTAGTCTCCTGAATTTATCGTCAACCAGCATCGAGGACCCGCGGGCCCTGCGCTTCCTCCAGGAGAGCCGAAACCGGGTCCGGTCCATGGCTCTCATTCACGACCGCCTCTACCGTTCGTCCGACTTCGCCCGGATCGACCTCACCGACTACACCGTCGGCCTGGTCAACCAGCTCTTTACCGCCTACCAGGTCGCCGAAGACAGGGTCGAATGCGAGATCGATATCAGTGATGTCCGGGTCGGCCTGGACAAGGCGGTCCCGGTGGGCTTGCTCCTGAATGAGCTGGTATCCAACGCCCTCAAGTATGCCTTCCCGGACAAGGAAAAAGGCCGGATCAAGGTCGGCTTGATCGGGTGCGGGTCGGGGGAATGCGTCCTGACGGTCGGCGATAACGGGATCGGCCTGCCTCCCGATGTAGACCTTTCGGAGCCCCGAACCCTGGGCCTGCAGATCATCCAATCCCTGGTCGGCCAGCTGGACGGTCGATTGGAAGTCGTCCGCCGGGACGGGACGACGTTCCGGATCCGATTTCCCCTGGGACGTTGAGGCCTCGGCCTATTCCACCCGGAGGGATTGAACGGGATTTTTTCCGGCCGCCCGCAGCGTGAGCGATCCGACGGTCAAGGCGGCGATAACCATGGAAAAACACCCGGCCAGGGCGAAGATCGTCCAGTCGAGCGTCGCATGGAAGGCATACCCGGTCAGCAGTTTTCCGGCCAGGACGGCGGCGGCCGGAAGGGCCACAAGCTCGGCCAGGACGACCAGCCCGAGGAATTCCCGGGACAGATCCAGGGCGAGACGAAATCCAGAGGCGCCCAGGATCTTGCGCATGCCGATTTCCTTCGTTCTCCGCCCGGTTAGGAAGGCGGCCAGCCCGAAAAGACCGGCGCAGGACAGAAGAACGGCCAGGAGAGAACCCGCCCGAACGCCCGAACGGATGCGGTCCTCATAGGGATAGGCTTCGGCCATCATCCGGTCATCCAAGAAGCTTCCGGCGATATCGAACGTCTCGCCCGGGACCAGCGCGGCGAAGACCGACTGGATGTGGGCCAGGGCTTCGGTCCCGGATTCCGGCCGGATGCGGATGAAGCATTCGCCGTTTCGCTCAGGGTTGAGCAAGAAGACGAAGGGCTTGATCGGGACGCGGAGGGGCTGGAAATGAAAGTCCCGGACCACGCCGACGATCCTCCCTTCCTGGCGGAAAACCGATAAACGGCGGCCGACGGGGTCCTCGAGTCCCATCGCCCGGACGGCGGTTTCGTTGACGATGTATCCGGCCGTGACGTCGGCGGGAAAATCCCGCGAAAACGACCGGCCTCGGGTGAGCGGAATGCCGAGCGTCTCGAAGTAATCGAACCCGACCCAGTCGAAGTTCATGACGACGGACCGGCCTTCTCCGCGGCCCTCCCAATCCACCGCGCTGACCGTGGAATTGATATTGATCGGGTTTTGGGCGGAGGCGGCGACGGAGACGACGGCCGGGTGGCGGAGAAGCTCGGTTCGGAGCGTCTCGTACTGTTTTCGCAGAGCTTGGTTAAGCGGAATGGACACCAGGTTGCGGCGGTCATATCCCAAATCGGCGGTCTTGATGAAGCCCATTTGCCGGTCCAGGATGATTGTTCCGACGATGAAGACTCCGGCCAGGACGAATTGAAGAACGATCAAGACTTTTTGCGGGATGCCCGCCCCGCGGGTTCCGCGGATGTTTTTCGTCTCGAGGGCGGTTCGGGGTTCCAGACGGGCCAGAACGGCGGCCGGATAGGCGCCGGCCGCAAGCCCGGAAAAGACGGTCAGGCCGACCAAGGCGAGCCAAACCAAAGGATTTCCGAGCAGGGAGGGATGAAGCGAAGCGCCCATGACTTCGTTGAACAACGGAAGAAGGAGAAGCGCCAGTCCCAAGGCCAGGAACAGGGCGGCCGCCGAGTGGGCCAGGGATTCGCCCAAAAACTGCTTGACCAGGTCGAGCTTGCTCCCTCCCATGGCCTTGCGGATGCCGATTTCCTTGCCCCGGGTCAGGCCCCGGGCCGTTCCCAGGTTGGCGAAATTGACGCAGGCCAAAAGGAGGATGAAAGCGGCGACCAGGGCGAAGAGACGGATGATGGGAGCCAGGGGCGCGTCCGGGTCGTGGAGGTGTTTACGGGTCAGCGGAAGGAGATGGAAGGCGACGGTCATTTTGGCCGGGTCGAAATGGCCGGCCGCGATCCGGGTCATGGTCTCGGCGGCCGAGACGGGATTCGATCCCGGGCGGAGAAGGACGTAGGTCTGGAAGGGATTGCCTCCCCAGTGGTCCGGCTCCTGGAAATTCGGGGCGAAGTTGACGGCGAAAGGAGCGACGATGTCGAAGCGGAGGGACGAGCGGGACGGGACGTCTCGAATGACTCCGGTTATGGCCAGGTCGAAGGCGTCATTGACGCGGAGGACCTTTCCCATAGGGTCTTCGTCCCCAAAATATTTTTTGGCCGTCGTCTCCGAAACGACCGCGGAAAAATGTTCGTTGAAGGCGGTCCGGGGGTCGCCGGCAACAAAGGGAAACGTGAAGATGTTGAAAAACGAAGGGTCGGCCAGGAGGGCGGTATCGCCGGTGAAAATCTTATCGCCGACCCGGATCCGGAGCCCATCCACCGTTTCCGCGCGCGCCGCATCCAGGACGTCGGGGCATGCGGCTTTGAGTTCAGCCGCGAGGGGATAGAAGGATCCTGTCCAGGTTTGGCGTTTCCCATCGGCGAAGAGGAGTTCGGGATAGACCTGGGCGATGTTCGCCGCTTCCTTGTGAAACCGGTCGAAGCCGGCTTCATTCGCGATCCAGAATACGGCCAGCAGGCAGACGGCCAGGCCCAGGGCCAATCCGCCGATATTGATCCCCAGGTACAAGCTTTGCCGGCGCGCCTTGCGGACCATGACTTTGAGGTAATGCCAGGCCAGGGCAGGGGCCAATCGGGGGGCCTGCCAGGGAGGGCGTCCATTGCGGCGGGTCGTCCGGGCCCTGTAGAAGTCGCCGTCCAGGTCCTTGGCCCGGTCGAATTCTTCCCTCGCCTTTTGAAACGCTTCTTCCGGGCCGAGCCCTTTCCCGGCCAAATCCTCGACCTTGTCCCGAAGATGGGCTTCGAGTTCGGTCATGTCTCCATCCTGGAGCGCCTGTTTGCGGCGCATTTCTTTCAGCCATTCGGCGACGGCTTGTTCCAAGTCGAACATCGATGTTTCTCCTTCGGCTGAGGTCAGGCCAGTTCGAAGGCCGGGTCGAGGAGGCGATGAAAAGCCGAATCGACGGCTTTCCATTGTGCCAAATCCTGTCCGAGCTCCGCTTCGCCTTCCGGCGTCAAACGGTAATACTTGCGAAACCGTCCGCGCTCGGTCGTTTTCCATTGGGAGTTCACCAGGCCGTCGCGTTCCAGGCGCTGCAGGACGGGGTAGAGCATCGGCTCGGACCATTCCATTTCGCCGCCGGATACTTCGCGGACGCTCTGAATGATCCGGTAGCCGTAATTTTCGCCCCGCTTGAGAATGGCCAGGATCATAGGCTTGGTCGAGGCTGCGACCAGGGCTTTGGATACCATTTTTACCTCACGGCGCTTATTACCTAACGTTATTAAGTATGCGAGAAACATGCCAATGGTTGCCGCCCGAAATATGCCGCAATATGCCTGATAACCCTCCGCGGGATTATCTCTTTGGCCGCTTTCTGTCCGCCGACGCAACATGGTGCGTGCGATAACGGACA
>JAFGEN010000286.1 GCA_016931595.1 Candidatus Aminicenantota bacterium
CTCTCTCTCTCTCTCTCTCTCTCTCCACGGTTCTTAACCTTAGAATAACAAAACCTTTATCAGGGATACAAGAAAAAAATGAATTTTTTTTGACCAAGTTGACTTCCCGCGGCCGCCTCCCTATAGTAGAAAATTCCCGAGAACGAGTGAATCATGAACAAGCAAGAGACATACCCGCGCACCGCGATGGGCGAGGCCGTCCGCCGGGCCTACCGCTCCGGACAAGAGGACGAAGCCCTCGAGCCGCTCATTGCCGTGGACAAGGACGGCCGTCCCGTCGGCCGGGTGGGGGAAGGGGATTCCCTCATTTTCTACGACATCCGCGGCGAGCGCGAAGTCGAAATCACTCAAAGCCTCGTCGACCCGGCCTTCACCGAGTTTCAAACGGCCGGGGACTTGAAGCTGCACTACACGACGCTGATCGAATACGCGCCGAACCTTCGCGTCCGGGCGGCGTTTCCTCCGGAACGCCGGCTCCGAAATACCTTGGCCGAAGCCGTCAGCCGGGCCGGCTTGCGGCAGCTGAAAATCTCCGAATCGGAAAAAGCGGTCCACGTCGGCTTTTTTCTCAACGGCAAGAGCGACCTGATCTTCCCGGGAGAGGAGCGGACGGTCATCCCTTCGCCGGAAGGAGTCGCCTATTACGATTCCGTGCCCGAGATGTCCGCCCTTGGCGTAGCCGCGGCGGTCGAAGCCGCGGCCGCGGACCCGAACCTGGCCCTCGTGATGGCCAACCTGGCCAACGTCGATGTTGTCGGCCACATCGAAAACCGGGCCGCCGTCATTAAGGCTGTGGAGAGCGTGGACGCCGCCCTGGGCCGGGTCGTCGCAGCCGCCCGCGGGAACCGGGCGACGCTGCTGGTCACCGCCGATCACGGAACGGTCGAGAACTGGCTCTATCCCGACGGCAAGGTCGATACGGGCCACACCAAAAGCCCCGTTCCGTTCATTTTCGCCGACTTCGCCCGGCCTGAGATCCCAGGCGTTTCGCTGCGGGAGGGAGGCGAACTGTCCGACGTCGCTCCGACCGTTCTCGACCTTCTCGGGCTGCCCAAGCCGCCGGAGATGACCGGCGAGAGCCTGTTCGCCTCCCGCGGGGACATCGTCCCGCCGCGGCGCAAAATCATTCTCCTCATCCTCGACGGCTGGGGCCTTGCCCCGGACGGCGAGGGCAATCTCATCGCCGCAGCGTCCACGCCGCATTTTGACGAGCTTGCGGACGCCTGCCCCTGGACGGAACTTCAGGCTTCGGGCGAGGCCGTCGGGATGCCGCCCGGGACGGTCGGGAATTCCGAAGCCGGACATCTCCACATCGGGGCCGGCCGCAGGGTTTTTCTGGACCGGGTCCGGATCGACCGGGCGATCGCCGACGGAAGCTTTGCCGCAAATCCTGCTTTCATTGAGGCGATGGACCGGTCCCGGGATTCGGGCAAAGCCCTTCACCTGATGGGCATCATCTCCCATTACAGTTCCCACGGGACCATCCGGCACCTGTTCGCCCTTCTGGAGACGGCCCGGGCTCGGGGTCTTCGGGACGTGTTCATCCACGGATTCCTCGGCCGGAGGGGGGAACGGCCCGAAAGCGGCGCCCTCTATGTCGAAAAAGTCGAGGCCAAATGCCGGGAGCTCGGCTGCGGCAGGCTGGTGACGGTCCTCGGCCGCTACTGGTCGCTTGACCGTGAGGGCAACTGGGACCGGGTCGAAAAAGCCTACCGGGCTCTCGTGTTCGGCGACGGAGGGAAAGTCTTCGCCCCACCCGAACTTTGAAAATAAACGAACGTTTTTCCCGGAATTTCGTAAGAGACAGAGAGATGGCCAAAATATGAATATCGAGTTGCGGAATGTCCGGTTCAGTTACGGCCCCGTCCAGGCCCTCGATGGGGTGACGCTCCAGATCGGGGAGGGCGCCTGCGGCCTCCTCGGCCCCAACGGCGCGGGCAAAAGCACCCTGCTGAAGATCCTCCTGGGATTTCTTCGGCCTTCATTGGGCGACGGCCTGGTCCTGGGGCACGATATCCTGAAGGATTCGTTCGGTATCCGGCGTGTCGTCGGCTACATGCCCGAAGACGACTGCTTCATTCCCGGCCTGGACGCCGTGGCCTTCACCGCCCATTTCGGCGAGCTGTCCGGGATGCCCCGGGCCGAGGCGATGAAGCGGGCCCACGACGTGCTGTATTACGTCGGGCTCGGGGAAGCCCGCTACCGCCTCCTGGAAACGTATTCGGCCGGGATGAAGCAACGACTCAAGCTGGCCCAGGCCCTTGTCCACGACCCGAAAATCCTGTTTCTCGACGAGCCGACGGCCAACCTCGACCCCCAGGGCCGGACTGAAATCCTGGAGCTGATTTCCGACATCACCTCGAAAAAAGACCTCCACGTCCTGATTTCCTCCCATATCCTGACCGACATCGAGCAGACCTGCACCTCCCTCGTCATCCTGAACAAGGGCAAGGTCGCCGCCCAGGGCGATCTGGCCGCCCTCCGCGAGGTCAGGTTCAGCCTTTACGAGATGAAAGTTGTCGGTGAGTCCGGGGCCTTCCTGGAAGCTCTCCGGCGACGGGAATGCCGGGTGGAAACGACCGAAGACGGAGTCATCAAGGTCTACCTGCCGCAGACTGTGGAGCGCCGGGACCTGTTCGGCCTGGCCGGCGACGCCGGCGTCCAGGTCCGGCATTTCGTCAAGAGCCGGACCTCGCTGGAAGATCTCTTCGCCCGAACCGTAGGAGTCGACTGATGGCCATCGCCGAACGCGGATACATGCACTGGCAGGGGACCTTGGGGACCGGCCGCCGGCCGTGGCGGGTGATCGCCGGCCAGGCCGTCCGCCTGGCCTGGAAGCGCAAATACTTCAAGCTTGTCCTCTTCGGCGCGCTCGTTCCGGCCGTTGTCTTCCTGGCCGGGATCTACATCTCCGAGCGGATGGAGGACTTCAAGGAGATGTTCAAGGGCGCGGAGTCGTTCCTCCAGACCAATCCCGCCTATTTCCAGGCCTATTACGGCTCGAGCTTCCTCATCTTCATGATGCTGATGATCATGGTCGGGAGCGGCGCGGGGCTGATCTCCGACGACCTCCGTCACAACGCCCTGCCGCTCTATTTCTCCCGGCCCCTCAGAAAGCGCGACTATATCGGGGGGAAATTCGCCTCCCTGGCCTTTTTCCTGCTTCTCCTGACCCTGGCGCCCGGAGTCCTCTTCATCATGTTCAAGCTGATTTTTTCGGGCAGCTTCAAGTTCCTGGCCGATTATCCATGGCTGCCGTTTTCCTTCGTCGGCTGGTCGGTTTTTCTGTCCTCCTTCTTCTCCCTGTATACGCTCCTGCTCTCCTCGCTCGGCCGGAACCGCCGCTACGCCTCCATCATGATCCTGGCCGTTTATTTCCTCTCGACGGTGTTTTTCGGGATCTTTTACGGGATCTTTCGCGAGCCGGCCTTCTGTCTCCTGTCCATCGAGATGAATCTTCGGCAGCTTTCGGCCGCCTTCATGGGGGCCAAGCCGCAGTTCGACGTTCCCTGGGTCTATTCCTTCCTGGTCCTTTCGGGGATCATGCTCGTTTCGATCCTGGTCCTTCGGAAAAAAATCCGGGGGACGGAGGTGATCCGGTGAGCGGCAACGGGACGGCCATCCGAGCCGAAAAGCTCGGCAAGTGGTACGGCAACGTCCTCGGCCTGTCCGATATCTCGATCGAGATCGGGCCGGGCATTACCGGCCTCCTCGGTCCCAACGGGGCGGGCAAGTCGACCTTCATGAAGCTTGTCACCGGTCAGCTCCGGCCGAGCATCGGCGCGGTCACCATCGGCGGCCGGCCGGTCTGGAACAATCCGGACATTTTCCGCCGGGTCGGTTTCTGTCCCGAGCAGGACGCATTCTACGAGGAAATGACCGGGCGGGAATTCCTGGCCGGACTCCTCGGCCTCTTCGGTTTCGGACCCGACGAGGTCCGGAAAAGGACGGAGCAGGCCTTGGAGTTCGTCGAGCTGACCGAGGCGGCCGACCGGACGATCCGGGGCTACAGCCGGGGGATGCGCCAGCGGCTGAAGATCAGCCAGTCCCTGGCCCATGAACCCGACATTCTCATCCTGGATGAGCCTCTCAACGGCCTCGACCCCCTGAGCAAGCGTAAGGTCATCCGTCTCATCAAGGAATACCGGACAGAAGGCCGGACGGTCCTGGTCTCGAGCCACGTCCTGCCCGAGATCGAGGCCCTGACCAAGTCGATCGTCCTCATCCACCAGGGCAAGATCCTGGCCGAAGGGGACATCCATCATATCCGCGGCCTCATCGACACCCATCCCCATATCGTCGCCGTCCGCACATCCGACCCGCGCGGCCTGGCCGGCCGGTTCATCGGTGAGGCCGAAGTGCGAAGCGTCCGCTTCGACGAGACCGAGGGGACGGCCCTGTTCGAGACGAATAACCGCGACCGTTTCTTTGAACGGTTGACGCGGCTGGCCTCGAGCCCGGAGTTCGATGTCGAGGAAATCACCTCGCCCGACGACAACCTCCAGTCCGTGTTCGACTACCTCGTGGGGAAATAAAATGCCGACCGCTCCGTTTCTCGCCGTCTTCCGCTTCAGCGCCAAGCTGGTCCGCCGGTCCAAGCGGACGAAAGTCTTCGTCGCCGCGGCCGCCCTTCCGGTGGTCCTGGCCCTCATCCTTCAAATCAACCGCCTTGCTTCGCCCGGGTTGGGATTGGACGGCCTGAGCGTTTTTTCCAATGTCGTCATGGGCTTCAGCCTCCAGTTCCTCGTCCTCCTCCTGTCCTTGTTCTTCGGGACCTCGATCACGGCCGACGAGGTCGACAACCGGACCCTGACCTACCCGGCCATCCGTCCTGTGCCCAAGACGGCGTTCATCCTGGGGAAATACGCGGCCTCGGTCTCCTTCCTCCTCGTTCTTGTCCTGGTCAGCACGATCCTGTCATTTTTAATTCTGATGGCCGACCGGCTGTCCTACGGCCCGGCCTGGGCCTTCCTCGGCCGAAGCCTGGCAGCGCTCGGTTTCGGGACGGTCTGCTACACCGCCCTGTTCACCCTGGCCGGCACATTCCTCCGCAAATCGATTCTGTTCGGGCTGTTTTTCAGTTTCGGCTGGGAGAACGTCGTCCAGTACTTCCCCGGGACGACCCAGAAGTTCACGATCATGCACTGGTTGAAATCGCTTCTGCCGGGGATCGAGGCGGGGATGGGGCCGTCCAATGACGGGACGGGTATCCTGAAGTTCCTCCTGTTCCGGCATGAACCCGACCCCGTTTGGGCGGCCGTGCCCATGCTTCTTCTCCTGACAGCCGCGTTCCTGGCCCTGGCCGGGTACATCTTTTCCCGGAAAGAATACCTCTTCGACGAATAAGACGGCCGGCCGTCGTTTATTTTTCTTGCTTGCCATCC
>JAFGEN010000287.1 GCA_016931595.1 Candidatus Aminicenantota bacterium
ACCGATCAAAATGACGAAGAGGGAGAACCCGGCATGATCAAGCTGTCGACAAAAGGCAGATACGGCACCCGGCTGATGATGAACCTCGCCCGCCATTACGAGGAGGGGCCGCAGAAAGCGACCATTCTCAAGAGCGTGGCCGATGCGGAAGGGATCTCGATCCGGTATCTCGAACAGATCATCATCCCGCTGAAGATCAACAAGCTGGTCAAGAGCATCCGCGGAGCGGGCGGAGGGTATACGCTGGCCCGGAAGCCTTCCGAGATTAAGATCTGCGACATCCTCCACTCGCTGGAGGGGACCTGCAGCCTGGTCGAGTGCGTCGAGGATCCGACAAGTTGCGACAAGATCGATGTCTGCGGGACGCATGAGATCTGGAAGGCCGCTTCGGTGATGATGAAAAACTACTTCGACGGCATATCTCTGTCCGACGTGGTCGAGATGACCGACAAGAAAATCGCCGCGGCCAAGAAAAAATCCAAGAAAACATAATTCGGGGCCTGCCGATCATTTTGGGCCGCCCCCAAATAAGTTAGAATATCCCGGCAAGGCCATGAAAAGACTCGTCCGATTTTTCTCTTCAGTCAAGCTGGCGATCGTCCTGATCATCCTGCTGGTCGCCGCCTCGATCGTCGGCACCCTCATCCCCCAGGGCCGGGACATGGCCGAATACGAAGCCCGCTACGGACGGATGGGCGCTCCCCTGGTCCGGTTCCAGCTGACCGATGTCTACCGGTCGGTCTGGTTCCTGACGCTTATGGGCCTGTTCGGACTGAATATCACCGCCTGCACGCTGACGCGAATCGGCGGGAAGGCGCGGCGGGCGTTTCGGCCCCGTGTCGAAAGCGACCCGAAGGAGCTGGGCGGATATAAAATCAAGGACAGGCTCGCGATAAGCGTAGGCGAAAGAACGGGCAAGGGAACGGGAAACGGGAGATCGGAAACCGGCGGAGGGGCCGGGATCGCCGTCCAGAACGTACCCTTCGGCAAGTCTGCAAGCTCGGCGGACGAGGACTCGGACACAGACCTAGGGGGATGGACAAACAAAGAATCGGACAGCCGGTCGGGCTTTCATAAAATCAAGACCCGCGCAGTTGCGGCTCTCAAGACAGCCCATTATCATGTCCGGACCGTGGAAGAAAAGGCCGCCGGGCGGATTCACATTTACGGCCGAAAACGCATCGACGGGATCTTCGGCTCCGACATCGTCCACCTGGGATTGCTCGTCATCATCGCCGGCGGAATTGCGACGGGGACGGCCGGCTTCCGGGCGGACGTCACTCTCAATCCCGGCGAGACGCGCGACGTGCCCCGGGCGGGATTCGCCGTTCGGCTGGAGCGGTTCGACACCGAGATGTATCCCGGCGGCGGGGTCAAGGACTGGAAGAGCACCGTGACCGTGGTCGAGGACGGCCGGGACGTGCGGACACAGGTCGTCGAGGTCAACCATCCGTTGGTCCACAACGGATTTTCGCTGTACCAGATGGCCTATGGAACGAACTGGGAAGGGGCGACGCTGAAACTGCGGGTCGGGAAGAAAGGCGGGGCGACGGGTGCCGGTGAAGGGACGGGCGGAGAAACGAGTGGAGCGATGGGAACGTCCGCCGCAAAAACGATCAAGATCAAGCGGGGCGAGGTCGTTTCGCTGGGCGATGAGGAAGGGACGGAAATTTTAGTCCGGCAATTCCTCCCCGATTTCGTCCTGGGCGAAAACAACCGGCCGGAAAACCGGTCGCTCGAGCCGAATAATCCCGCCGCCTATGTCGAGCTGCGGCGGGAAGGAACGTCGGTCGTCGAGGGCTGGATCTTCGCCGCGTATCCCGAGATCTCCCGGCTTCGGGGCGAGGCGGCGTCGGAGATGTCGGTCCAATTTCTCGACCTGGATGCGCCTGAGTATTCGGTGCTCCAAGCGGCCAAGGATCCCGGCGTTCCGCTGATCTGGCTGGGATCCATACTGGTCATGGCCGGATTGGGGCTGGCCTTTTACCGGCCGACCTGGGAGATTCGGATGGTGATCGCGGCCGCGGCCGACGGCAAAGCGGAAGCCAAGAGCGGGTCGGGCAAGGCGGCGGGAAGTCTCAAGATCATGGTTTTCGCCGGCGGAATCGCGGCCAAGAGCCGGGACGGCTTCGAAAAGGAATTCGCCCGGGTGATGGACGAAATGAAGAAGACGTGAGGAGTGCCGAATGACCGAAGCGACATTTTTCACCGCGGCGTTCATCCTGTATGCCGTTTCGACCCTGTGTTACCTGGCCTTTCAATTCACAAGAAAAGCGGGCGCGGCAGCGGCCGGGCTGGGGGCGGCGTTTGCCGGACTGGCCGTCCATACTGTGGCCCTTGTGTTGCGGACGTTTCAGAGCGGACACGCCCCGTTCACCAACATGTACGAGTCGTTGTCGTTTTTGGCCTGGGCCGTGGTCCTGGCTCTGGTGATCGTCGAGGCGAAGTTCAAAGTGCCCAAGGCCGGCGGCTACGTGATGCTGATCGCAATCGCCGTCATGGCCCTGGCCTCTTCACCGCTCATGCCCAAGGAAGCGGCCCCGCTGGTTCCGGCTCTCCAAAGCTACTGGCTGTGGCTCCACGTGTCGGTGACGCTGCTGGGCGAGGCGTTTTTCGCCGTGGCCTTCGTCACCAGCATCATGTACCTGAGGGCCAAGGATCCGGAGAAGCGGGAGAAGATGGATTCGGTGAGCTACCGGTGCATCTCGATCGGGTTTCCGCTGTTCACCCTGGGGGGGCTGGTGTTCGGGATGGTCTGGGCGGAGAAAGCCTGGGGCCGGTATTGGAGCTGGGACCCGAAGGAAGTCTGGAGCCTGATCACGTGGTTTGTGTTCGCGCTGTATTTGCATACGCGGATCGTGATGGGCTGGAAGGGCAAGCGCTCGGCGGTCATCGCCGTGCTTGGTTTTCTGGCGGCGCTTTTCACCTTTTTCGGCGTGAATTACCTGCTCTCGGGCCTGCATTCCTACAAATGATACAGGATTAATAATTTGGGGCCAGGTTACTCAACTCCCGAATCCGAATTCGGGAGTTGAGTAACCTGGCCCCGAATTCCGAGAAAGGCTGCGAAGGCCGGAATGAGAAAACGATTAACCTGGCGCAGGTTAGGCGCGGCGGGAATCGCGGCCGGGGTCCTCGTCTTTGCCGCCGGGACCCTCATCGTCGCAACCGGCCCGGGTGGTATGATCAATGCGGGCGGCGTGATCTGCTCGGACCCCACGAACAGCGCGGGGA
>JAFGEN010000040.1 GCA_016931595.1 Candidatus Aminicenantota bacterium
CCCGCTGACGGCGGCAAGGAGGCCGCAGACCAGGATCGTTTGGATATGGGACCGGAGGTCGTTGTCGACGAACATCCGCTCGAAGAGGCTTCCGCCTTCGAGCCGGGGGAGCAGGCGGGAAAGAAGTCTTCCACGCTTCATGATCCCATCATACGAAAAAAAAGGGGGGCCGGGAAGGCCCCCCTCGGGAATGGCGCGCGCGCCGGATCAGCCGGCGTTGACTTTCTTTAGAAGCCGCTCCCAGTCGCGGTCGATCCCTTCCTGGATGGCCGCCGCGGCTTCCGGTTTGAGATGGCGATACCGGCCCTGGAGCTTGATATACTCCTCGATCGGTTTCTTGTTCTGAACCTTGATGTTGAGGGTGTATTTTTCGCCGTGCTCAACCTCGTACAGCGGGAACAAGCAGGTCTGGACGGCCAGCCGGGCCAGTTTGACCGTATCTTCGGGCCGGCTCTTCCAGCCGGTCGGGCAGGGGGCGTAGATATGAATGAACTTCGTCCCCCGGGTGTTCTTGGCCTTGAGCGCCTTTTTATACAGGTCCTCGGGGTAGGCGATCGAAGCCGTGGCCTGGTAGGGGATCCGGTGGGCGGCCATGATCGCGTCGATGTCCTTTTTGGGCCGGTCCTTTGGGAACTTGACCGGGGTGGTCGTCGTCCAGGCTCCCAGGGGGGTGGCGGAGGACCGCTGGATGCCCGTGTTCATGTACGCTTCGTTGTCGTAACAGACGTACAGGATGTCATCATTGCGTTCGGCGGTGCCGCTGAGGGCCTGGATCCCGATGTCGAACGTCCCCCCGTCGCCGGCCCAGGCGATGACCTGGGTTTCGGTGTCGCCGACCATTTCCAGCCCGGCCTTGACCCCGGTTGCGGTGGAGGCGGCCGTCTCGAAGGCGCAGTGATAAACCGGGATGCCCAGGCAGGAATGGGGGAAGGCCCCGTCGATGACCGCCCAGCAGCAGGCGGGAATGCAGATTGCCGTCCGCTTTCCGAAGGCCTTGAGGACGTAACGCAGGGCGAGGTTAGCCCCGCAGCCCTGGCAGGCCAGGTTGCCGGAGCCGACGAGCTCTTCCTCAGGCAGGGTCAGCCGCATCTTCTTTTCTTTGCTCATTTTTTGACTCCGATCCAGTTGATCTCTTCAGCCGGGGTGCTCTGCCCGCGGGTGATGTCGACGACCTCGCGGAAGGACGCCACGGTGATGTCCCGGCCGCCCAGGCCGGCGATGAAGCCGAAGACGGGGGATTTGGACCCGGATCCGTTCAGGGCCGATTTGACCTCCTGGCAGAAAATGCCGTGGTAACCGTAGGAGATGTTCCGGTCCAGGACGGCGATCTTGGGAACCTTGGCCAGGAGCCGCCGGACGTCGTCAAAAGGAAACGGCCGGAACATCCGGATTCGGAGGTTCCCGACCTTGATCCCGTCTTTTCTCATTTCGTCGACGGCGACCCGGGCGGTGAAGCCGGCCGTTCCCGAGGTCACGAGGATGATTTCGGCGTCGTCGCACAGGTAGGGCTCGACCGCCTCGAGGCGGCGGCCGAAGATCTTCTCGAATTCCCGGCTGGTTTCGTTGAACAAGGCAGGGACTTTTTCCATGTCCTTCTGAAGCTTGTAACGGAGCTCGAAGTAATGCTCCGGACCGGTCAGTCCGTCGAAGGCGCAGGGGGCGTCCGGCGTCAGCCGGGCGTAGGGCTTGTAGGAAGGAAGGAAGGCGTCGACCTTGGCCTGGTCGGGGATATCGACGACCTCGTAGGTGTGGGAGAGAGCGAAAGCGTCGAGAACGACCATGGCCGGAATTCCGGCCGTCTCGGCGATCTTGAAGGCCTGGATGGTTGTGTCGAGGACTTCCTGGTTGCTCGAGCAGTAGAACTGCATCCAGCCGGTGTCCCGCTGGCTGAGGCTGTCGTTCTGGTCCGTCCAGATCGACCACCCCGGGGCCATGGCCCGGTTGATGTTGCCCATGACGATCGGAAGCCGTCCGCCGGACGCCCAGTGGAGCATCTCGTGCATCAGGGCCAGGCCCTGGGCCGAGGTGGCGGTGAACGTCCGGGCCCCTGCGACGGAGGCGCCGATGCAGGAGGCCATGGCCGAATGCTCCGATTCGACCTTGATGAACTTGGCCTGGAGCGTGCCGTCGGCGCACATTTCCGACAGCAGCTCGACGACCTGGGTCTGGGGGGTGATCGGATAGGCGGAGATGACCTGGGACCGGGAGAGCATCGCCCCGTAGGACAGGGCGTGGTTGCCCATGATGACTTTCTTCATTTCCGTTCCTCCACCATGACGATGCATTTCGTCGGGCATTCTTCGGCGCAGATCCCGCAGCCTTTACAGAAGTCGTAGTCGACGGCCGGGAACTCGTTTTCGATCACGATCGACATGTCCGGGCAGAACTTCCAGCAGATCCCGCACTGGTTGCACTTGCCGAGGTCGATTTCCGGCCGGATGTTGCGCCAGGAACCCGTTTTGTTCCAGAGCATCGAGCCCTGGGACATGGGCATCTGGGGCATCTCTTGTTCGGATGTGTACACGATTTTCTTGGCGTCTCGCTTGATGGGCATGGCGGTTTTCCTCAGATGATCGCCCCGGCCTGCTCGAAGGCCTCGGCCGCGGCTTTCTGGTTGGCATCGGGCTTGATGGCGATCGCCTCGGCGATCGCCCCCAGGAGAGATTCGAGCTTGGCGAAGCCGAACACCCGGACGACGGCCCCGACGATCGCCGTGTTGACGATCGGGGTGGCCAGGGTGCCGAGCTTGTTATGAACGGCGATTCCGGTCGCGTTGATGGTCGACACTTTAAATTTGTCAGGAAACTTGAAGTGGTCGGCCGGTTTGTCGCTGTTGATCAGAATCCGTCCGCCGGGCTTGAGGCCTTCGGTCACGTCGATGGCTTCGACCAGGGTCGGGTCGACGACGATGACATGGTCGGGCTCGTAGATACGGCTTTTGTCGTAGATCGGCTTGTTGTCGATGCGGATGAAGGCCACGACCGGCGAGCCGCGGCGTTCCACCCCGAACTCGGGGTAGGCTTGGACGTAATTGCCCTCCTTGGCGAGAGCATCGGCCAGGATTTTCGAAGCGACGACGGTGCCTTGGCCGCCCCGGCCGTGAAA
>JAFGEN010000288.1 GCA_016931595.1 Candidatus Aminicenantota bacterium
GCGGAGTCGTTCCTTTGCGGCACGTTTGAGGATCTCGCCGGCCTGGACCGGGACATCGCCGAATCCAAGCTCATGGGCAAGGCCAAGGGCCTGTTTTTCAAGGCCCAGGAAAAGCAGGACCGTCTTCTCGTCCGTCTCCAGGTCACGGCGGACACTCCGGAGAACGCCGAGGACATGGCCGATATCGCCCAGGGACTTCTGGCGATGGTCCGCCTCGGCCGGAATCAGGACTCGGGAGAAGGGCTGGCTCTTCTGGCCAAGGGCGCCGTGGTGAGGAAGGACGGCTTGACGGTCCGCCTGGAGATCGACATGCCTTCCAGCGAGGCGGCCGGCCTGCTCTCTCACGGGAAGGTCATCGCCGGATTTTTCGACTGACGTTTCGACGGGATATGACGGGATTCGAAGCGGCGGGAAACAAGACCGACGAGGACCTGGCCCGCGAGGCGCGGGCCGGGTCCTCCCGGTCTTTCGAGGAGCTGGCGCTCCGTTACAGGCGCCGGCTCTTCGCCTATTTCCGGCCGCGGATGGGGAGCGACCAGGACGCCGAGGACCTCGTTCAGGAAACGCTTCTGAAGCTGTACCGGAATATCGGACGCTATGATGCGACGTATCATTTTTCCACCTGGGCCTACACCGCGGCCGGCCGGCTGGCCATCAGCCGGTATCGGAAAAAAACGACGGGCGAGGCCGGATTGAAATCCCTGGCCGCGGAGGAGGGTTGTGTCCGGACGGAGGAGGCGCGAGACGGGGCATCTTCGTCCCGGCTCTGGTCCCTGGCCGGAACCCTTCAACCCAGCCAGTTTCGGGCTCTGTGGCTCCGGTATGCCGAGGAAATGACCGTCGATGAGATCGCTGTGTCCATGGGGAAAAGCCGCTTGGCCGTCCGGCTCCTCTTGCACCGGGCCCGGACGAACCTCATGAAACGGGAAGGAGAAAAGAGATGCTCTGTCCGCTGACCCGCTGGTTCATCTCCCGGTTTGAAGACACCGGAAAGGCGATCCCCCCTTGGGTCGTCCGCCATGTGGGGCGGTGCGCATCCTGCCGGTCCTTCGCCGCCTTCTCCGATTCCCTGCCCGCCCGGTTTTGCGGAGAACGATCGTCTCTCCTCGACGATGTTCCCGACGCTCCGCCCCGCCGGAATGTTCCTCATTCCCGGAAGCCCGACCTGGCCCGCCGCTCCCGTTTTCGCTCCGTCCTCCGCCCCGTTCCGGCCGCGGCCCTTGTCCTGATCCTGGCGGCCGGGGTTTTCCTTCTCCGCGGCATTTTGAGCGGCCCCCCCCTGACCGCCGAACGGGCGAAAGCGGCGCTTGCCGATTTGCGAAAAGCAGCGGCCGTCACCCGGGAGTGGCCCGGTTTCGTCCGGACGGCCGAGTCGTCGCTTGACCAAGAGCGCATCGTTTTGGAAAACGCGGCCCGTTCGGCTTACGCCTTCCTTCAAGACCGGCTCAATCTCACGATCGAGCGAAAAGACTCAACCCGCATCAGCTAGCTGCGCGTCTCGGGAATTCATTGTTGATGTTTTTCGGAGAGTCGGGACGCTTCCAGAGGGAGGCAGGCTCCCCCCTCGGCGCTTCGCTGACTCCCTGAAGGGAAGCTCCGCCTTTTGTCCAGTTACGGCCAGAAGCTGTCCCTTAATGGACATGCTCTCCCTATCCCGCCCGGCCAAAGTCGGCCAAGAACCCCGGCGCTATGATGCCCCACGTTCCGTCTGCCTCTAAAGTCCCGGTTAAGAATTCAACCTGTATTTTTTAAAAAATTCAATAATTTCATATTTTGTTTACTTTCTGCGAGATAATAAAAAACGGCGGAGATGCCTCTTGGATAATTGGCATGGATATTGCTCAATCACTGATGAAGGAAGTCGCATCCCATGAAAAACGAGGAGGATGGGCGATGATTCGCAATTATCTCATCGTCGCCTTCAGAAATCTGCGCAAATCCAAGGCGTTTTCCCTGATCAACATCGCCGGCCTGGCCATCGGCCTGGCTTGCGCGATCCTGATCCTGTTATGGGTTCGGGACGAAGCCGGGTTCGACCGTTTTCACTCCCAGGCCGGCCAAATCGTTCGCCTCTACCGGGACGAAGCCGCCACGTCGCCCGGTTCCGGCTCGGCCCTGACATCGCCGCCAATGGCCGCCGCCTTAAAGAAGGATTTCCCCGAGGTCCGGAAAGCCACCCGGTTTGGAACCTGGCAACACCGTCTTGTTATCAACCAGGGCAAGAGCTTCACCGAGACGGCCTACATGCATGCCGATCCGGAATTTTTCGGGGTGTTCTCCTTTCCTTTCATCAAGGGCGATCCGGGGAGCGTCTTTACCCGGCCCGACGCCGTGGTCCTGACGGAAAGCGCGGCGGCGAAATATTTCGGCTCCGAAGATCCCATGGGCCGTGTCCTGACGGTCGACCGGGCCTTTGATGTCGTCGTCACCGGCGTAATCAAGGACCCCCCTGCGAACTCGAGCCTGAAATTTTCCCTTCTCTCCCCATTCGATCTTCTTGTGGACCGGTACATCGGGGATCAGAATAGGGACAATTGGGGGTTCAACTCCTTTTCGACGTTTCTCCTCCTCGCTTCCGGGATCCGAGCGGACGCCTTCACCGCCAAGCTCGACGGATACCTCCAACGGTACGACCCGGAGGACACCGACCGCCTTGCCGTTCAGCCGTTGACCGATATCCATCTTCGCTCCTCCCTGGGACATGATTTCGGCAGCAAAGGCAGCCTTGCCTATGTCTTGATTTTCGGCATTCTGGCGTTCTTCGTCCTGGCCATTGCGGCCATGAATTTCATGAACCTGGCCACGGCCCGGTCGACGAAGCGGGCCCGGGAAGTCGGGATCAGGAAGGTCGTTGGGGCCCGCCGTTCCCAGCTGATTCGTCAGTTTTTCGCCGAATCGATCTTCATGTCTCTCCTTGCATTCGCCGTCGCCCTGGTTCTCGTTGAAATTGCCATCCCCGCATTCAACCGCCTTTCGGGGAAGGAAATTGCGACGGTCTGGTTTCGAAATCCCTCCCTGTTTCTCGGCGGATTGGCGATTGCCCTGGGGACGGGCGTTTTCTCCGGCCTCTATCCGGCTTACTTCCTTTCTTCATTTCGTCCCGTCCTCGTCCTGAAGGGTGTCCTGCGCCAGGCCGGGGGCGGCGCGGCCTTCCGTAAAACCCTGGTGATCATCCAGTTTGCCCTCTCCGTATTCCTGATCTCGGGGACTCTGGTCATCTCCCGGCAAATGCACGACCTGAGGACGCGGGAGCTTGGGTTCGAAAAGGAGCGAATCGTCCATCTCAGGCTTTTCGGGGAACTCACGGACAAATATCCGGCCCTCAAGGAAGGCCTTCTCCGCGATCCCAACGTCGCCTCGGTCTCGGCCAGCATGTCCCTTCCAAGCGATATCCGGAATTCTCCCGGAACTCCCGATTGGGAGGGAAAAGACCCGAGCATCGAATTCGACATCAGGGCCGACTTTGTCGATTTCGACTATGTCGAAATGCTCGGCATCCCCATTTTGGAAGGACGGAGCTTCTCTCGGGAGTTCGCCTCCGATCCCGATGAAGCCTACCTCGTCAACGAGGAGGCCGTCAGGCGCATGGGCCTGGCCGCTCCTGTGGTCGGAAAGCGGTTTGCCTTCTGGGGGCGGGAGGGGCGCATCATCGGAGTCATGAAGGATGCCCACTTCCAACCCTTTCGCCGGAAGATCGAGCCGCTCGTCTTTAAAATGTTTCCCGACTGGCTGAGGACTCTCTACATCAAGATCCGGCCCGGGGACATCACGGCGAGCCTGGCCTCGATCGAGAAAACATGGGCCTCGATGGGTCTCGGTTATCCCTTCGAGTATCGCTTCCTCGACGAGAGTTTTGAAAGCCTCTATAAGGCGGAATCACGGCTGGGTTCTCTTTTTCGGACGTTTGCCGGCCTGGCCATCCTGGTCGCTTGTCTGGGGCTCTTCGGCCTGGCCTCGTTTATAACCGAGCAGCGGACCAGGGAAATCGGCATCCGTCGCATTCTGGGAGCTTCGATTTCGGGGATCACGGCGGTGATATCGCGGGAGTTCATCCTCTGCGTCCTGGCGGCCAACCTGATCGCCTGGCCGGCGGCCTGGTATTTCATGAGCCGCTGGCTCCAGGGCTTCGCTTACCGGGCCGCCTTGAATCCGTGGTCGTTCATCCTATCGGGTCTGGTTTCACTGGCCATCGCCCTGGCCACGGTCGCCGGCCTCTCGATCCGGGCGGCCTCGGCCAATCCCGTCCGGGCATTGAGATACGAATAATCCCCGCGACCGTTCCCGGCGGCGACTTCCCGGGGCTGAACGCCCGAGCGTATTGACCGAAAAGCCGATTTTTGCGAAGATACCCGTTTCCCATGGACCGCATACGCAACTTCTCCATCATCGCCCACGTGGATCACGGCAAATCCACCCTGGCCGACCGCTTTCTGGAAATGACCGGGGCGGTCGCCGTGCGGGACCTGAAAGCCCAGACCCTGGATACGATGGAGCTGGAACGCGAACGCGGCATCACCATCAAGGCCCAGACGGCCCGGTTGTCCTACACCGCCGCGGACGGCCGGGAATTTGCCCTGAATCTCATCGACACGCCGGGCCACGTCGACTTTTCCTATGAAGTCTCGCGCAGCCTGGCGGCGTGCGAGGGGGCCGTGCTCGTCATCGACGCCTCGCAGGGAGTCGAGGCCCAGACTTTGGCCAACACGTACCTGGCCCTCCATCACGACCTTCACCTGATTCCGGTCATCAACAAGATCGACCTGGTCTCGGCCGATGTCGAGGCCGCCCTGGACCAGCTCGAGCACATCGTCGGACTGGACAGGGAGGAAGCCCTCCTGACCAGCGCCAAGACAGGACAGAACGTCGCCGACATCCTCGAGGCCGTGATCGCCCGGATCCCGCCGCCGAAGGGTGATCCGGGGGCGCCGCTCAAGGCCCTGCTGTTCGATTCCTGGTACGACACGTACCGGGGCGTCGTGGTCCTCGTCCGGATGGTGGACGGTGAGATTCGGACCGGAGACGCGGTCACTCTCATGGGGATGCAGGCGGATCATGAGGTCGAGGAAGTCGGCTTTCTCACGCCGAAACCGGTCAAGCGGGAACGTCTTTCTGCCGGGGAGGTCGGGTACTTGATCGCCGGGATCAAAACCCTGAGCCATGCCCGGATCGGCGACACGATCACCCATAAATTGAGCCCGGCCGCCGCCCCGTTGCCCGGATTCAAGGAAGCCAAGCCGATGGTTTTTTGCGGGCTTTTCCCCGCCGGCGACTCGCGGATCGAAGACCTGCGCGATGCCCTGGAAAAGCTCCGGCTTAACGACGCCTCGTTTTTCTACGAACCTGAATCCTCGATGGCCCTGGGCCAAGGGTACCGCTGCGGCTTTCTCGGGCTTCTTCACAGGGAGATCGTCCAGGAGCGTCTGGAGCGGGAATTCGGTCTGACCCTGCTCACCACCGCCCCGAGCGTCAATTACCGGGTGACGCTGAAAACGGGGGAAACGGTGGACGTCCGGACGCCGTCGCAGCTTCCGGACCCTCAGGACATCGCCGCGATCGCCGAGCCGGTCATCGAGGCCATGATCCTCACCCCCGACCGCTACATCGGGGCGATCCTGGCCCTGCTCGAAGGACGGAGGGGCGAGCAGAAGAAGCTCGAGTATATCAGCCCCAAGCGCGTCCTCCTTCAATACCTTCTTCCCCTGAACGAAGTGGTCTTCGACTTTTTCAACCAGCTCAAGCAGGCCTCCCAGGGTTATGCCTCGCTCGACTACGAGCTGGCCGGCTACCGCGAGGGGCCGCTGGTCAAGCTGGATATCCTCATCAACCGGGAACAGGTGGACGAGCTTTCGGTCATCGTCCACGAGGACAAGGCCTATCCCTTCGGCAAGGCCCTGGTCGAGCGGATGCGCAAAGCCATCCCCCGCCAGCAGTACGAGGTGGCGCTCCAGGCCGCCCTGGGGAGTCGGGTCATCGCCCGGGAGACCATCAAGGCCTACCGCAAGGACGTTCTGGCCAAACTCTACGGCGGCGACTACACCCGGAAGATGAAGGTCCTGGAAAAGCAGAAGGCCGGGAAGAAGCGGATGCGGACCGTGGGGAAGGTCGACATCCCCCAGGAGGCGTTCCTGGCGATTCTCGAGGTGAAATGATTCTTGGGTTGACAAATGATAGCGCATATGCTATCTATTGATCGTGGACAAGGGGCTGTTGGAAAACCCGAAAAACGTCCGGTTTGATGCTTTGCTGAATCTCTGCCGGAGTGTTTTCGGCGAGCCTCGTGTTCGCGGCAGCCATCACATTTTCAAGACACCGTGGCCGGGAGAGCCGTTCGTCAACCTGCAGCGCGATGGCAAGATGGCCAAACCGTATCAAGTCATGGATGTGAAGAGAGCGATTGAAAAGATGGAGGCAAAACATGGCAAGCAAAGCTGAACGATATACGTACCGGATCGAATGGTCGGCGGAAGACGATGTCTTTATCGCCCGCTGTGCCGAATTTCCGGGTCTCGGCGCTCACGGCCGCACCCAGGAGAACGCTCTCCGCCAAATCAAGGTCGCTGTCGCCGGAGCGTTGAAGTGGCTGAGCGATGAGAAGAGGGAAGCGCCCAAACCGCTCGGTTCGAAAAAATTCCGGGGCCACCTGACTCTTCGGGTGCCTCCCGAGGTTCACCGCGAGCTGGCCATCCGGGCGGCCGAAGAGAACGTTTCGATCAATCAATTGATCTTGTCGAAGATCGTCTGACCCCTCTGCTTTACGCTATAATGGGCTGACCCGATTTTCCGGAGGAAA
>JAFGEN010000002.1 GCA_016931595.1 Candidatus Aminicenantota bacterium
AGGGCTTCGAGTTTCCGGACGGTCGGGTCGAACCCGATGACGTCGTCGCCGACCTCGGCCGAGGCCATGGCCTCGCGCATCCCGGGTGTGGGCTTGGTGACCGTGTCGCTGCGAAAATCGGATATCGTCATGTCAAACCTCGCTTTCTCAGTCCGGCATTATAACGCAACTGACCGCCGGTTTGCACCGTATAGGAGAATATGGTACATTTTTTCCGTTGACCGGGATAGCAGTTGAATGGCATCATCCGAGAAGAAATCCAAATTCCTCTTCTATGCCCTTCTCTACATTGTTCTTTTTTTCGCCTCGGCCGTAGTCTTCTCCCAGGTCATCCTTCGGGGCGAGCTGATCACCCTGCCCGACCTTTCCGGAAAAACCGTCGAGGAAGCCCGGTCCCTTCTGTCCGCCAAGAAAATCGACGTCGCCATATCCGAAAAACGGTTCGACTCCCGGACGGCAAAAGGGCTGATCCTGGCCCAGAATCCTTCGGCGGGATCCCGGATTAAGCCGGGCCGGACAATCAGCGTCGCCGTCAGCCAGGGCAGCGAGCAAATCGAGGTCCCCAAGCTCGAGGGTCGAAGCCTGGAAATGGCCGGCCAGGTTCTCAAGTCCGCCGGTCTACGACGCGGCCGGGTCACGCAAATCCATACGCCGAGGGCCGCGGCCGGGCGGATTCTCGGCCAGGAACCCGCGCCTGGAACCATTACCGGCCGGGGCTCGGAGGTTGACTTCCTGGTCAGCCGGGGCGAGGCCGAGAAGCGCTACATCATGCCCGACCTCATCGCCAAGCGGGCCGACGCGGTTCTTCGCCGGTTGAAAGCCCTTGAGTTCACCAAGCTGAACAAGACCGAGGTCTGGTACCCCGACCTCGGACCCGGCATCATCATCCGGCAGGAGCCGAAAGCCGGGTCGTTAATCCTCAAGCGCAACGAAATCCGCCTCGAAGTGAGCCGCTGACATGATCCTCATCGCCCCATCGCTCCTCTCGGCCGATTTTACCCGGATCGCCGACGCCGTCCGAACCGTTGAAAAGGCCGGGGCTGACTTGATCCATGTCGACGTCATGGACGGGCACTTCGTCCCGGCCCTGACGTTCGGACCCGGGCTGGTCGCGGCCCTGAAAAAAATCACATCACTTCCCCTCGACGTCCATCTTATGGTCGACAACCCTGCCGATATGATCCCGCCGTTTGTCGAATCCGGGGCCGACTGGGTGTCGATCCACGTCGAGGCGACCCCCCATCTTCACCGCGACCTCGCGTCCATTCGCGCCGCCTCGAGGAAAGCCGGCGTCGTCCTGAATCCGGCCACGCCCCTTTCGGCTCTCGAGGCCATCCTCCCCGAGGCCGATTTTATCCTTCTTATGACCGTCAATCCCGGCAAAGGCAGCCAGCCGTTCATCGAAGCCTCCCACGAGCGGATCCGCCGGCTTCAAGGGATGATCCGGGACCGCGGCCTCTCGACCCTCATCGAGATCGACGGCGGCATCAACTTGAAAAACTTCGAACGCCTTTGCCGGGACGGGGCCCAGGTCTTTGTCGCCGGCAACGCCGTCTTCGGCGCCCCCGACCCGGCCGAAGCCGTCCGGACCATGCGGGAAATCGCCGCCCGGAAGGACGGGCGATGAAGACGTGCGTCACCGGGGCGGCCGGTTTCATCGGGTCGCGTCTCTGCCGGCGGTTGCTCGAGGAAGGTCGCGATGTCATCGGGTTGGACTGCCTGACCGATTACTACCCGGCCTGGATCAAGCGCCGGAACCTGGCCCCGCTCATCGCCGACCGCCGCTTTGAATTCATCGAAGCAGACCTCAGCGACCTTCCCCTTGGACGGCTCCTCGCCCGGGTCCGGTCTGTCTTTCACTTGGCCGCCCAAGCCGGTGTCAGGGCCAGCTGGGGCAAGACGTTCGCCTCATATCTCCATCACAACATCGCCGCGACCCAGCGTCTCCTGGAGGCGGCCAAGGACCGGCCGCTGGATAAGCTCGTCTTCGCCTCGTCGTCGTCGGTTTACGGCCAGACACCCGACCTGCCGATGGCCGAGACGAGCCCGCTCCGGCCCATTTCTCCTTACGGGGTGACGAAGTGTTCGGCCGAGCAGCTGGTCTTCCTCTACCACCGGAATTTCAGCCTTCCGACCGTCTCGCTTCGCTTTTTTACCGTCTACGGCCCCGGTCAGCGTCCGGACATGGCCTTTCATAAATTCTTCAAGGCGATCCTTGAAGGCCGGGAGATTCCGGTTTTCGGCGACGGCTCCCAGACGCGCGACTTCACGTATATCGACGATATTGTCGAAGCCCTGGTCAGGGCCGAGCGGCAGGCCCCGGACGGCGAAGTGTACAACGTCGGCGGCGGACACCGGGAGCGGTTGTCCGACCTGTTCGACCATTTCGAAGACATCACCGGTCTTCCAGTCAAACTCCGAGCGCTCCCCGTCCAGAAGGGCGACGCTCCGCATACCTTTGCCTCGATCCTCAAAGCCGAACGCGACCTCGGATACGCGCCGCATACGGCCCTTCGCGACGGACTGGAACGCGAATGGGCTTATGTCCGCGATCTCTACGGAGGGCGCCGCCGCACTCCGTCCCAAGGATGACTTTCATGAAAACAATCAAACTCGCCGCCCTGGCGGCCGCCGTCCTTCTCGCGGCCGCCGCCTGCACCCCGCAAAGAAAGCAAATCGTGATCCCTCCCGATATCGCCACCTCCGACGAAGCCTTGTTCCGGGAGGGCGAACGCCTGATGAAGAGGGATCCGGAACGGGCTCTTCTCTATTTCCGGCAAATCCAGGAATCGTTCTCCCGAAGCTTCTTCGCCCAGCGGGCCATGTTGGCCATCGGGGACACGTATTTCGAACAAGGCGACGAGGCCAACCTGATCCTGGCCGCGGCCCAATATCGGAGTTTCCTTAATCTCTACCCCACCAGCCCTTCGGCTCCCCTGGCCCAATACCGGGTCGCCTTGTGCTCCTACGAGGGAATGCTGAAGCCCGGCCGGGACCAGACCAAAACCGAGACCGCCCTGGCTGAATTTAAAAAGACGATGCAGATGTTCCCCCTGTCTGAGGAGGCCAAGCTCGCCCGGGAAAAAGCCGGGGAGTGCGAAAACCGGCTGGCCGAGCATCTGTTCGGCATCGGCGATTATTACCGGAAGGCCAAGGCGTACAAGGCGGCGATCGTCCGTTACAACGAGATCCTTCTGAAATATCCGCTGTATCCACAGATGGAGAAGGTCTACTTCGGGATCGGCGAATCGTTCTTCCTCTGGAAAAAGCCGACCGAGGCCGTCCCCTACTTTACGAAGCTCGTCACAGACTACGCCAAATCGAAGTACGGCAAGATTGCTCAGAAACGCCTGAAAGAAATCGAGGAAGCCAAAAAAATCGAGGACGCAAAAAAATAAGGAGCGGACGATGTCCAAGAGAACGCTTCTTCCCGCCGGGGTCGTCCTGTTGGCCCTGGCCCTCAGCCCGCCCGGGGCATCGGCTCAGGGGCAGAACCAACCGGTCCGGATCCTGGTCGGCGCCGGCGGAGGGTACCTGTCCCATTCCATCTCCTGGGACGATCGAACCGGCTCATCCCTCCTCAACGCCGGCTACGGGGCGGTCCGCCTCGGCATCGAGTTTCCCCAGAAGGCTTCGATCGCGCTGCTGGCGGGCTTCGGTGGAAACGGATGGAACGGGCTGGTCTTCCGCGGTCTTCCCCTGTCCGTCGATTACCAAGCCGGGGCGATCGGAGCGATTTTTCTGGGAGCGGAACTCGAGCTTCCGCTGGCCCGGTTCGGCAACTGGGAGGTCGGCTTGGGCGGGCAGTATCTCTTCTCGATCGGGTCGACCGGAAATTGGACCCTGACAGGGCTCAACCAGGTCGGCACATTCGACGGCCGGGCCGATTGGATGCGGGTTCAGGCCGGGCCGTCCCTCACCTATCGGGGATTCGAGACGTTCTCTCCCTATGCGGCCGTTTTCTTTGACCGCCTCTGGGGCGACTTCACGATGAACGAGAATATCAATCCCCTCGTCGGAACGGAACAAAAGGACATTCGGGGCCAAGGCGTCGTCGGGGCGAGTCTCGGGATGATCATCGAGCCCGGAACCTCGTTCCGCCTGAAGGCGGAGGGTTCGCTGATCCCATTCACCCGCATCGAGGGCGGATTGGCCCTCAGCGCCGGCTTGTCGCTCCAAGCGATCGTCCTGTTTTAATCAGGAGAACCTTCATGAACCATCGACCGGCGTCTCCGAAAACCCTCCTTGTCCTCGCCGCCCTCGCG
>JAFGEN010000289.1 GCA_016931595.1 Candidatus Aminicenantota bacterium
AGTGAATATAATATCTGCGGACATTCCAGAGGAGGAATTTATATGTCAAAAGAACGCTTCGCTCCAAGGTCCCGGCTTTTTGCCGCATTTCTGGCAATGGTTGCGCCGATGATCCTCGGCTTTCAAGCCCTTCAAGCCCAAGCCGCTCCCCCGGCCAAGCAGGCCGCACCCCAGACTCCGTCCATGACAACCCAGCATATCGCCGGAGGACTCTACCTGGTCAAGGGCGGAAGCGGGGCGAACACGGCGTTTTATGTGGGAGAAAAGGGCGTTATCGCAATCGACGCGAAGATGACGGCCGACGCAGCCAAGCAGATGCTGGCCGAAATCACCAAGGTGACGACTCTCCCAGTCATAATGATCCTCATCACCCACAGCGACGGAGATCATATCAACGGTTTGACCGGTTTTCCGGAGGGCTTAGACATTATCTCGAGCGAGGGCGCGAAAAAGGAAATGATCGAGGCCTTTAAATCCGAAAACTTCGCCGGGCACAGGCGGTATCTTCCCACCAAGACATTCAAGGATCCCTTTACAATATTGCCTCCGATGCCGGATGGAAATTCGGCTTTGATCATGATGTATCACTTCGGCCCGGCCCATACCAGCGGCGACGCCGTCATCGTGTTCACCGACGAAAAAACGGCCTTTGTCGGCGATTTGGTTTTCATCGGCCGCGATCCATTGATCCACCGGCAGAAAGGCGGAACGGTCTTCGGATACTTGGACACTTTGAAAAAGCTCATCGATCTCAAAGACGTGGAAACCTATCTCTCCGGGCACGCCGACCCCCAGACCAAGGCCGATCTCAGAGCCCTTTTAACGACACTCGAGGAGAAAGCGGCCAAGGTCAAAGCCATGGTCGCAGAGGGCAAGACGCTGGACGAGGTCAAGGCGGCTTTCGGCCTCCAGCCCGCGGCCGGAAGCCAGCCCTCCCGCTGGCCAAGCTTCGTCGAAAACATTTACCTCGAACTCGCCGGTAAGAAGAAGTAGATTCGGGAAATATCGCTTAGAGTGCCTTAGAGAGCGCTTTTCGGCCTCAAAAAGCGCGTTTTAAGCTCAAATCGCAGGGATAAATCGATAATAATTTATTTATAATGTTATGCTTATCTTGGGCCGCCCCCTACTTAATAAGAAGCAGCTTCCGCTGGCGGCCGTCGATGAACTTACAGCCGGCCTTCGTAAAGACCGCGTTCTCCTCGAATCCGATCCGGACGTCCTCGCCGTCCCATTCGGCCACCTTGGTCGTCGCGCTGAATTCGATGGCGTAGGCCGTATTGAAATGGAGGGGGTATTCCCCCCGCAGGCGCGAGCCTTCCGGCGCGCTTTCGGGCGCCCGGGCGTCGATCGGCGGGCCGGCCGCATGACCGTAGACCCCGATGGGATGGGAGTAGATCAGCGGCCGCAGGCCTTCCTCCGCCGCTTTTTTCATGGCCTCGTCGACGATCGCGTTTCCCGTCCGGCCCTCGACGAATTCGGCCATGAGGATATCCGCCACCCGGTTGGCGTTGTCCAAGGCCTTCCGGAGGCCGGCCGGAGCGTCCTCCTCCCCCTTCTTGAGAATATAGGCCGACCACTGCATATCGCTGTGGAGGCCGAGGTACACGATCCCGACGTCGCAGTGGAGAAGATCGCCCCTGCGGATGACGCCCCCTTCTCCATATTCCGCCGCGTCTTTTTTGCTCCGGATGATGTCGATGGATGGATGGAACCACGTCTCGAGGCCCAGGTCCGTGACCCTCTGGCGGAACCACCACTCCACGTCGGCCGCCGTCGTGATGTCCGGGACGATGACCCGGTTGGAGAAAAACTCGTGGATGAGATCGTGGGCAATCCCGCAGACTTGCCGGTAGACGCTGAGTTCCCGCGGGCTTCGCGTTTCCAGCCAGCCGACGCACAACCGGTCGGCCGAAACAAGGCGGCGGGAGAGTTCCGGTCCGAGAGCCGCAGTTAACTTGTCCTTGAGGCCGGCGGTCAAATGGTCGCCGTACCCCCACAGGGTCGAGGTGTTGATCCCGATCTTCTTCGGGTTCAAGGCCTGGAGGGTATCGGCCAGGCTCTGAAACTGCGTTTTATTCTTCTTATCCAGCCAGGTGGATTGATACCAGCCCGGGATCCCGGAGCTCCCCCCGGACAGGCGCTTGACGCCTTTACCGGGCCCTTCATCGTGGAAAATCAGGATTGACGTCCGGACGACATAGAGACTGGCCGCCGGGAGCAGAGAAAAATAGACCGGCCCCGGGTCCGGCTCCTGGGCGATGACCAGCCAGAGGTCGATTCCCTCCCGCCGCATCAAGTCCGGCAGGATATTGTCCAGCCTCCACTTTGTCCATTCGTCCATGACCCGGTCCCGCTCCCTCTCGGGAAGGATGTTTTGGATGTCGGCTCCCCGATCACCCCCCTGGAGCGCTTGGGCGGCAAGGCCGCTCCGGCATGAAAGCAAGCCCATCAAAACCAAGACCCCTGCCTTGAACGGGTTGAATTTTTTCACGTTGTTCCTCGCGATCATGCGCCTTCCTCCTCCCGTTTTCGACGATCTTCGGCCTCTCACCGGGCCTTCCTCGTCGCCAGAAATTTTTCGATTTCAGCGATCTCCTTGGGTACGTCCTTCGACAGGACTTCGCAGCCCGTCGCCGTGATCAGGACGGTGTCCTCGATCCGGATGCCAATATTCTTTTCCGGGAAGTACAAGCCCGGTTCGATGGCGAAGACCATTCCCGCCTCCAGGGGGCCCGCCCCTCCGTACCCGTCGTGAGTCGACAGGCCGACATGGTGGCCGAACCCGCCCTCGAGCCCCATCGGGTCGAGTCCCTTTTTCTTCATGACCTCGGCCACGTGGCGTCGGACATCCTCGGCCGTGGCCCCGGGCCGGTAGGCCTCGATGCAGGCCTTCTGGACTTCCAGGACGACCCGGTAGACCTCTCTTTGCTCGGGAGTGAATTTGCCGGAAACCGGCCAGGTCCGGGTAATGTCCATGCAGAGGTGGTCCAGGTCAGCCCCGAAATCCATCAGGACCAGGTCGCCGTCCTGAACCTGCCTCCCGTTTTCGTCATAGTGCCAGACGCAGCTGTTCGGACCCGATCCGACGATCGGAGCGTACGCCGGCCCCTGAGCCCCGGCGGCCAGGATCGAACCGATCGCCGCCGCTTCGATTTCGTACTCATACCCCCCCGGCCGAGTCGCCAGCATGGCCTGCTTGACGCCATCGGCCGATATCCGGCCGTTCCTTCGCAAAATTTCGACCTCTCCGGCCGTTTTGATCAGCCGCATCCGGTCCACCGCCGGGCCGACATCGCGGAATTCGACCCATGGATAATTGGTCCGCAGCTTCCGGATCCGGTATTGATCCAGGGTTTCCTGGTCGTCGAACGGGGAGCGATTTTTCCGGGCGAGGAAAATCAGGCTTTCCCAGCGGTCATCCGCAAGAGCGTCGGCCGGCGACAGGCGGAGATAGAAAACCCGGCGTTCGGACCGGACGTTGCGGGCCAGAAATTCCTCCAGGTAATCCGAAGGCAGCACTTCCGAAAACCCAAAACGCTCGGCGCCGTCTCCCCGCTCCAGGGTGTTGAGCCCGCCGATCATCTTCTCCCGCTCCGATTGGCGGGGGAGGAAAAGATACGAACGTCCCGTCCTGGGAACCAGGGCGGCGACGGCGTTCAAGTCGCCGCAACCGGTGAAGTAGTGGAAATCGTTATCCTGGCGGAAGCGGGCGCCGGGAGCCGAAAGCGCCCCGCCGAAAAGAATGATGATCCCCTCCGGGCAGGCCTTCATCAAGGCCGCCCGCCGGGCGGCGAATTCCTCCCGGGGAAGACCGGTCCGCTGGGCCGTAAGATTCGCCGATCCCGGAAGAAGAAGAGCCGCAACGGTCGCCGCGATCCATAATTTTTTTCGCTTCATCGTCCCCGTCCTTTCGTTTATCCGGCCGCGATTCAGGCGATCCCTCTGCCCTCGCGATTCC
>JAFGEN010000290.1 GCA_016931595.1 Candidatus Aminicenantota bacterium
CCTGGCATGACGTTTGCATCATGACGGGTAATGGCGGCCAGCGGAAAGGATCATGTTTCCCGTCGGCGGACAGCCGCGGGCATCAGCCTGGTTTTTGCATCAATCTCCGGGATTCTTTCCGCGGCCGCGTCTCACAATCCGACACTCGATGTCCATGATCCATTCGAGGTGATTGCCGAGGTCCGGCGGCTCGAATCGAGCCCTCTCTGGCCCGGATTCGACCCGGCCGCGATTCCTTTCGGATTGTTCGACGGCGAGAGAACGTATCTTGTGGATTTTCCCGGGCTGCCCGAAGGCTTTGTCCCGGTGACCGGCCGGCCGGGGATCCTGGACCGGAAGGGGCGTCATCCCTCAATCCTGGGCAACACCTGCGTTCAAATCGAGAACGTCTGGCTCGCTTCCTCAATCCCAGTCCGGAGGTCGGATTTCACCGGGAAGGAGATCTCCCTGGCCGAATCGGCGGCGGTCATCATTCACGAAAAATTTCATGTTTTCCAGGCGATCAGACATTCCGATTGGAAGCCCAATGACGGTGTTCTCCTGACGTATCCCCTGGACACGCCGGAATCGTTGGATCTTCGGGGCCGGGAGATCGAAGCCCTGCGGCGTGCGGTCTTGTCCTTCCCCCCCGGCGATGCGGCCTGGGCCCGGACGGCCGAGACCTTGCGTCTCCGTCGCCGAGCGGGGCTCGATGACGGCCTCGTGAGGTATGAACGTGAAGTTCGCCGCCTGGAAGGTCTGGCTGAGTACGTCGAATATCGAGCGGCAGGAAAATCGGCGGCCGGGGAGCCTTTTCCTCCCGGCTTCGCCCCGAAGGCGGTCCGGGAGTCGGCCTATCCCGCGGGACGCTGGACAGCGGTCCTTCTTGACCGGTTTGTCCCCGGCTGGCAGGAAGACATCGAGGCGGGCCGCGCCAGGTATCCGGAAGACATCCTGAATGAATTCTTAAAGGACCGGACCGGGGAGGCGTCGTTCACCGATGAAGAATCGGCGGCCTGTTCGGACAGGGCCCGAGCGGCCATGGCCGAGAAAGAAGCCGAGAGAAAAGCTGTCCTTAAGTCTTTGAATGAAATGAGCGGGTCTTCGATCGTCATCGACGCCCGGCGACTCCCTCTCCGCTTCGAGTCCTTCGAGCCGTTCAGCATCGACACAGTCGCGCCGAACATCCTTGTCCATAAGCAGGGCTTCATCCTCCGCAACGGAAACGGCTTCATCCATCTTTTCGGTTCGCCGGCCTTGACCGAAATGGACAGCCGCGGCCGGGTCATCCGGGTTCTCATCCCAGGCCTTGCCCGTCGGGTCCGGTTCCGGCCGGGACAAAGGGCGCTCGTCTATCGGACCGAAGATCTTCATCTCGACCTGAATCCCGTCCGCATTCGGAGCCAGGGGAATATCCGCTATAACCTGGAGCTTCGATAACGACAGGGCCGGTTTTGCTTATAACGGGTCTGGCACTGATTTCCAGCCTGCATTGTTCATGAATATTTTAGGTTCTCTTCCAATTCGTGTGGGTAAGGATTTTCGGGAATATGACGGCCTCCAATCTACCCACACAATATGGAAGAGAGCCATATTTTAAAATTCTTATAATTCATTTCGGGCGAGCCGATATGGCCGCAGTTGCTTCGTTGTGAAGGGTTCGCCGTGCGACTAACACGGGCTTTGCCGTCCTTTGCCACGCCTCGGAGCCAGGGCGCGCCCCGCAACAGAAGCCGCACGGTCCCCGAGGCCGCGTAGCATTCTTCCCCTGTTCTTCACCCCGTTCCTCAGGCGGAGGGGGCTGCAACCATCTCGACTCGTGCATAATGCAGGCCAGGTTACCGATGCGATGGTTGTCGCGCAATTTTGAGAGCGGCTTCCAGGATGACGTCTTTCCCGGCCAGGAAATCGCGGTACGTGACCTGGACCGGATGATCCGGCCGGAGGGGTTGGGCCTTGTCCAGGCCTTCGACGGCAGCCGCGAACGAGCTTCGGCCGAAGGTCAGAATCAAGGACGTTTTTTCCAGGGTGATCTCGGGATTGCTTCCGGCATTGCAGATATATGTCGAGCCGCTCGGCGTCCCGACGAACTCTCCGATCCCGTGGTATTTCAGGAGTGCGCAGAAATGGCCGTTGGTGGAGCCGCAACGGCCGTCCAAAAGGGTGTAAAGATTTCCGGCGAAGCGGTTTTCAGCGAGAGGAACCGGCCCGGCCAAGTCGGCGTATTTTCCGTAGGGTTCGGCAAAATAGGGGGCGGGCGTTTTCTCCAGATGGGCGTAAAGGATCACGGCGCAGAACGGATCGCCCCCGTCATTACCGCGAAGGTCCAGAATCAGATTCTCGATTCCTTTTTCCTTGAGTTTCCGGAAACTGCTTTCCATGAATTCCCGGAAATAATCCACCCGGTCATAGTAAATGAACGTCTTCACCGTCAGGACGGCCGTCCGCCGGTCATCCAAAAACTCGAGGGTCAACGGCGGGGAGTGGAAATTGGCGAAGATCACGTTTCTGACCGATTCGATATCGGCCGGCCGGACGTCTGTGGTCAGCCTGGTTTTCCGTCCGGGGAGGGAGTAGGTCAAGGTGTATTTTTTAGGGAATCCGAAGACGCTCGAATAGAACATCGGAAATCGCTTTTCGATCTGGGAGTCGATGAAGTGTGGATTGAAGGCGTCGGCCGATGTGATCAGCCTGAGCTCGTCAAGAATCTCCCCGGCCGGCCGGCCGTTGATCTCCAGGATGATGCTTCCGACCGGAATCTCCGGAGAATCCCGGTAGGTCCCGCCGACGACAAGAAGGCCTTCGATCAGCCGGACTCGATAGGGAAAAAGATTGTCGGACGCGAGATCGAAGAACTTCCCGGGCATCCAGAGGGCCGTATGCATACAGCCGACCTTGGCGGCCAGGGGGGCCATGATCTTGAAATATTCCTCATAGCGCATGGGCCTGTCGATCAACTCGTATTGACGGTCGAAAAGGCGGTCGAAGGCGTCTTTCGACGTATATTCATAGAGGGATGCATGCTCTTTTTCCA
>JAFGEN010000291.1 GCA_016931595.1 Candidatus Aminicenantota bacterium
CTAGCCGCCTTCATCGAACTGGCCCGTGAAGTCGGGCTGTGGGTTTTCGTCCGGCCCGGCCCCTACGCCTGCGCCGAATGGGATTTCGGCGGGTTGCCGATCTGGCTCTTGGCCCACCCCGATATCAAAGTTCGGTGCCTCGACCCGCGCTACATGGCCGCCTGCGAAGCCTACATCCAAAAAATCGCCGGTGTCCTCCGCCCGCTTCTCGTCCAAAACGGCGGGCCGGTCCTCATGATCCAGGTCGAAAACGAATACGGCAGCTACGGCAACGACCGCGGCTACCTGGCCGCCCTCAAAGAGATGAGGGAGAAGGCCGGGATTCCCGGCCCCTTCTCGACCGCCGACGGAGCCACACCGTACATGCTGGAAGCGGGGTCGATTCCGGGCTGCGCCATCGGCCTCGACCCGGCCGCAAGCGAAAAGGAATTCGCCGAAGCGGAGAAGCTCGGCCGCAACGTTCCGATTTTCTGCAGCGAGCTTTACCCGGGTTGGCTGACCCACTGGGGGGAGCCCTGGGCCCGAGCCGCGACGGAAGACACACTGAAGGACCTTCGCTGGCTCCTGGACAACAAGAAATCGTTCAGCCTCTATGTCCTCCACGGCGGGACCAATTTCGGCTTCTGGGCCGGGGCAAACATGGGGAAAACGTACCAACCCGACGTCACCAGCTACGACTATGACGCCCCGATCAACGAGCGGGGCGAGCCGACGCCCAAATATTTCGCCATCCGGGACCTCCTGGCCGGATACCGCCCCGCCGGCGCATCTTCCCTTCCCGACCTGCCCGCCCCCCTCCCGGCGATCGAGATCCCGGATATCGCCCTCGATGCAAGCGCCGGATTGTTCGATTTCCTTCCCGAAGCGGTCCGCCTCCCCCAGCCCAAACCGATGGAAGCCCTGGACCAGAGCCACGGCTTCATCCTTTACCGGACCCGGCTCGTCGGCCATCATTCCGGGAAACTGACGATCCGGGACCTCCATGATTATGCCAATGTCTATATCGACGGCGAATACCTGGGATCTCTCGACCGGGCCAAGGACGAAAACACGATCGAGATTCCGAAATCAGACCCGCCGGCCGAAACCCTCGATATTCTCGTCGAGGGGATGGGCCGGATCAATTTCAGCCAGTACCTGATCGACCGCAAGGGCATCACCGAGCGGGTGACCCTCAACGGGATGACCCTGATGACCTGGGACATATTCCGCCTGCCGATGGATCAACGCTTCATCGCCGGGTTGAGGTTTGAAGGCGAACACTCCTCCCGTCCGGCCGTTTTTTTCAAAGGGACGTTCGACCTGGCCAAAACGGGAGATACGTACCTCGATATGACCGGATGGAAGAAGGGCCTGGTCTGGGTCAACGGGCACAATCTCGGCCGCTACTGGGAGATCGGGCCGCAGAAGCGTCTGTTCTGCCCCGCTCCGTTCCTGGTCAAGGGCCGGAACACCATCGTCGTTTTCGACCTCCATCAGACCGCCCCGGCTTTCATCCGCGGACTTAAAACCTTGGAATAGACCGACCGGGAGAACATTGCTCATGGCCATCCAATGCCCCGATTGCGGCCGTCAATACGACGTCACCCTGTTTCAATTCGGCCAGACGGTCGAATGCGATTGCGGAGCGATCATCGAATACGGCGACGACCTTCCGCACAGCCGCCCCGACCCAGCCGCCGAATCTCTCGATCCCGTCGAGCTTCCGATCGACGGGGTGCTGGATCTTCACGCCTTCCATCCGGCCGAGGTCAAGGAACTCATCCCCGAATACCTGGACGCCTGCCGGGAGAAAGGCATCCTCCGGATTCGGATCGTCCACGGCAAGGGGACCGGGGAGATGATGAAAACCGTTCACGCCCTGCTCGGACGTCTTCCCGGGATCGCCTCCTTCGAGCTGGCCGGCCCGCACGAGGGAGGGTCTGGAGCGACGATCGTCTATCTCAAGGAATAGAGACCGGGGCCGAAGCCCCGGTCTCTCCATTGAAACAACTTGACATATATGCATTATTGATACATATATATACATATGAGGACGACTATCAACATCGATGACGCCATCCTGAAAAAAGCCTCGGAGATGACCGGGATCGGGGAGAAAACCGCTCTGGTCCGCCTGGGTTTGGAATCCCTGATTGCCCTGGAAAGCGCCCGACGGCTGGCCCGCCTCGAAGGGACTGAGAAGGACGCCCGCCCGGTTCCACGGAGAAGACCGGCCTGATCCGCCATGATCCTGGTCGATACATCCGTCTGGATCGCCCATTTTCGCGCGGGCCAAACCGGCCTCGCGACTTCCTTGCAGAAGGGGCAAGTTTTATCGCACCCCTTCGTTATCGGAGAGCTTGCCTGCGGCCGCCTGATGAACCGGGAAGAGATCCTCGCCTTGTTGGGGGCCTTGCCCCAAGCCGTCTCCGCTTCGCAGGATGAAGTCCTTCTCTTCCTGGAGAGTCACGGCCTCGCCGGATCAGGTCTCGGGTACATCGATGTCCATCTCCTGGCCTCAGCCTGTTTGAGTGAAGCACCGTTATGGACTCTCGACGCGTCCCTCCGGCGGGCCGCAGAGAGGCTTGGCGTTTCATTCGAACCCAAATAGAGCTCCCGGCTTATTTTTTCTTGTAAGACACGGCCGTCTGGCGCCCCCGGATGGTCGTTTCGAACTCGGAAAGCCCGGCCATGTAATCGTAATATTCGCCGGTCCCGGGCTGCCTCCCCCATCTCCGGCCTCCGCCTCCTGTTCCGCCGGAGACGTTGTGAGCGGCGATGCATCCGCCGGGGGCCAACTTGGGGATGACCGCCTTGGCGTACTCGACATACCACTCCTTATCGGCATCGATAAAGACAAAGTCGAACGGACCCTCCAGAGCCGGGACCAGCTCGTGGGCGTCGGCCAGGCGGGCGTCGATCCATCCAGACAAGCCGGCTTCCTTGAAGTTGGCCATCGCCTCGCCGTGCCTGCCCGGGTCGATTTCGACGGTGATCAGCTTCCCCCCCGTTTTAGACAAGGCCCAGGCGATGTACGTCCCCGAAAGACCGGTCGATGTCCCGATTTCCAAGGCTCGTTTATATCCGCCTTTGATGACCAGGTCGTAAAGAAGCCGGCCGTCTTGCTCCGGAACGTTCATGTCGTACCAACGGCCGCGCGACCGCTCCAGGAAAGCCGTGACTTTCGCGTCGAGCTCCCCGGATGCGGCGACCGCCTGCCCGCCGGTTGGTCTTCCGGCCGGACCCGACGGAACCCCGAAAACGTTCAGGAGGAATAGACATCCGACTCCAGCCACAACCGCCGCGGCCGAAATCCCGATTTGTTTTCGTCCGTTTTTTAGATTCATGATTCGTCCTCCTCTTATTGGACGATCGCTTCCCCCGGCTCTTCCCGGAACATTCCTTTCCGGCCGATATTCATTCCCTCCGAGAAAAAGTAATGAGATTTTGTCCGAAAACGACCGCCCGTGTAAACTTTATTCCATTAGGCTGAGTATAATAGTTTGGACGGAGGAACCCCGGTTGCGGATCCGGGAGTCTGTCGGAAAGCCTATCGCCAGGAGGTTCCCTTTGATCGATGCTCTCCGGCCGAAAATAATATTTCCTGCTCTCTGCGCCGTCCTCCTCGCCGCTTTCTTCCTCCCGAGCGCCGCGTCGCCCCGGTTCCAAGAAAAACCGGCTCCCGCCCAAATGCAGGCCGGCCGCGCCAACCCCCTCGTCCTGACCCGGGCCGCCGCTCCGATCCGAATCGACGGCCTGCTGGACGACCCGGCCTGGGAGAAAGCCGCACGCCTGGACATCGCCTATGAATGGACACCGGGAGAGAATGTACCGCCCCCGGTGAAATCCGAGGTCCTCGTCACGTACGACGATTCCTATTTTTACGTCGCCTTTCGCTGTTTCGACCCCGAGCCGAAAGCCATCCGGGCCCACCTCATGGACCGGGATGCGACCGACACCCTGATTCAGGACGACCACATCAGTTTCATGGTCGACACCTTCAACGACGAGCGCCGGGCCTTTCAGTTCCGGGTCAATCCCCTGGGCGTCCAGGCCGACGCCGTCTTCAGCGAGATGGAGGGCTACGAGGATTTTTCCTGGGATGCCATCTGGAAGTCGGCCGGACGGATCGAGGATTTCGGCTACACGATCGAAGTCGCCCTCCCCTTCAACCAGCTCCGCTTCCCCTCGGGCGGCGGCGTCCAGACCTGGGGATTCGAAGCCGACCGCTCCTACCCCCGAAACGTCCGCCACCGGATGAGCACCCATCCCCGCGACCGGAACGTCAACTGCATCCTTTGCCAGTTCAACAAGATCACCGGATTCGAAAACATTTCTCCCGGGGTCAACCTTCAAATCACTCCGACGCTGACCGCAACCCAGACGGACGTCCGCCCGGATTTCCCGGACGGCCCGATGGAATCCCGCGGGATCAAGGCCGACCCGGGCCTGTCCCTGCGCTGGGGCCTGACGCCCAACTTGACCTTCAATGCCGCGGTCAATCCCGACTTCTCCCAGGTCGAGGCGGACGTCGCCCAGATGGACGTCAATACCCGCTTCGCCCTTTATTACCCGGAAAAACGGCCCTTTTTCCTGGAAGCTGCGGATTTCTTCCTGACCCCGATGCAGGCGGTCTTCACCCGGAGCGTGGCCGACCCTCTCTGGGGCGGCAAGCTGACCGGGAAGATCGGCCGCGGAGCGATGGGCTTTTTCGCCGCCCAGGACCGGATCAACAATCTCGTCATCCCCAGCAACCAGGGTTCCGATTCGGCCTCGCTCGAGAACGACGTCACCAGCGGCGTTTTCCGCTATCGCTACGACCTCGGCCGCGGTTCGACCATCGGAGCTCTTTACGCCGGCCGAACGGCCGATGAATACCACAACCATGCCGGCGGCCTGGACGGCTTTTTCCGCTTGGGGAACAAGGATTCCCTCGTCTTCCAGTTTCTCCGCTCCGACACGCTCTACCCCGTTTCCCTGGCCGAAGCCTACAACCAGCCCAAGGGCAGCTTCGGCGGGAATGCCATTATAGCCCAATACATCCACCGAACCCGGAACGTTATGTATTACGCCTCCTATGAGTCCATCGATCCGAAATTCCGGGCTGATTCCGGTTACATGCCCCGGGTGGACACGCAGACGATCGACCTGGAGGTTGATGCATTCCTTTACGGCGTCCGCGGCGGCGGAAAATCTGGAAAATGGTTCGACCAGCTCCGGTTCTGGCTCCGTGGCTACCGAACGACGGATTTCTCCGGCCGGATGACCGATGCGCGCGTCGCCCTCGGGGCGAGTTATTCGGGACCTCTCCAATCCCAATTCACCCTCCTCGGTCGCTGGAACCAGGAATATTATTCCGGAACGCTTTTCGATACGAGCGACATCGTGGCCCAGCTTCTCTTCAAACCGGCCGGAGGGATGAGCTTCAGCCTCGTGGCCAATGCCGCCGGAGCGGTCGACTACGCCAACGTCCGCAAGGCTCGGGCCCTGCGTCTCGGTCCGGACATGGAGTTCGGACTCGGCCGGCACCTGAACATCGGGGCGGGGTACTTCCTGGAACGGTTGGCCGACGGCGGCGACCGGATCTACACCGCCCATCTCCTCCAGGGGCGGCTCATCTACAACATCAACACCCGGATGTTCCTTCGCCTGATCCTCCAGTACCAGGACATCGACCGGGATCCCGGGATGTACGGCTTTCCCGTATCCGCCAGCTCGCGCGACCTGTTCGCCCAGTTCCTGTTTTCCTACAAGATCAATCCCCAGACGTTGCTCTTCCTTGGATACTCCGATAACTCATTCGGAGCCCGCGGAATCGACCTCGTTCGCTACGACCGGACGCTGTTTTTCAAAATCGGCTACGCCTGGGTGATGTA
>JAFGEN010000292.1 GCA_016931595.1 Candidatus Aminicenantota bacterium
TCCATCAGTCCGGACCGGGCCCGGTTGATCACCGAATTCTACAAGAGCCCGGAAGCGGCCAAGTCGTCCCCGGCCGTGGCCCACGCCCTGGCCTTCAAGCACCACATGGCCGAAAAGCGGCTCTGCTTCAACGCCGGGGAGCTCATCGTCGGCGAGCGCGGCCACGCCCCCAAGGCCACTCCGACCTATCCCGAGGTCACCTGTCACAGCGTCGAGGACCTCCGGATCCTGGACTCCCGGCCTAAAACTTCTTTCAAGTGCGACGAGAAGACGATCCGGATGTACGAGAAGGAGATCATCCCCTTCTGGCGGGGCCGCTCGATCCGCGACCGGATGATGGAGGCGCTCCCGGAGGAGTGGAAGAACGCTTACGGGGCCGGAATCTTTACTGAGTTCATGGAGCAACGGGCCCCGGGCCACACCGTCCTCGATGATAAAATCTACCGGAAGGGCATGCTCGACTTCATCGCCGAAATCGACGCGGAAATCGCCCGCCTCGATTTTCTGGCCGACCCGGAGGCCTTCGACAAGCGCGAGGAGCTGCGGGCGATGCGGATCGCGGCCGAAGCGCTCATCGTCCAGGGGAAGCGCCATGCCGAAAAGGCCCGGGAGCTTGCGGCCGGCGAAAAGAACCCAGCCCGGAAAAAAGAGCTCCGGAAGATCGCCGAAGTCTGCGAAAGGGTCCCGGCCCACGCCCCGAGAACGTTCCACGAAGCCCTGCAGATGTACTGGTTCGTCCATCTCGGGGTCATCACCGAATACAACACCTGGGACTCCTTCAATCCCGGCCGCCTCGACCAGCATATCTACCCGTTCTACCGGAAAGGCCTGGACGACGGCACTCTGACCGAGGACGCGGCCCGGGAGCTTCTCCAGTGCTTCTGGGTCAAGTTCAACAACCAGCCCGCCCCGCCCAAGGTCGGGGTCACGGCCGAGGAAAGCGGAACCTACACCGATTTCGCCCTGATCAATATCGGCGGGGTGAAGCCCGACGGTTCCGACGCGGTCAACGAGCTGTCCTTCCTCCTCCTGGACGTCATCGAGGAAATGCGGCTGCTCCAGCCGAGCTCCATGGTCCAGATCTCCAAGAAAGGCCCGGACACCTTCCTTCACCGAGCCCTCCGAATCGTCAAGACCGGCTTCGGCCAGCCGTCGATCTTCAATACCGACGCCATCGTCCAGGAGCTCGTCCGCCAGGGCAAAGCGGTCGTCGACGCCCGAAACGGCGGCGCCTCGGGCTGCGTCGAGACCGGCGCCTTCGGTAAGGAAAACTACACCCTGACCGGCTATTTCAACATGCCCAAGGTCCTGGAGCTGGCGCTTCATGACGGCTTCGACCCGCGGACGAAAAAGCAACTCGGCCCGAAGACCGGCGACCCGGCGAAATGGAAGACCTTCGATGAGCTGTTCGCCGCCTGGAAAGCCCAGCTCCGGCATTTCGTCGACATCAAGATCGCCGGAAACGCCGTGATCGAGCGCCTCTATGCGACGGTCCTTCCCGCTCCCTTCCTCTCGATCCTGATCGACGACTGTATCGGAAACGGCCGGGATTATCACGCCGGCGGCGCCCGCTACAATACGATGTACATCCAGGGCGTCGGGCTGGGCTCGATCACCGACATGCTGGCCTCCCTCAAGTTCAACGTGTTCGACGAGAAGACCGTCTCGATGAAGAAGCTCATGGAGGCCCTGAATTCGGATTTTGCCGGGGCCGAGGATCTCCGGCAGCGGTTCCTGAACAAGACGCCCAAGTACGGAAACGACGACGATTATGCCGACAACCTCACCCGGGCGGTCTTCGAGGTCTACTTCGAAGCGATCGACGGCCGGCCGAGCGCCAAGGGCGGCCGGTACCGGATCAACCTCCTGCCGACGACGGTCCACGTCTACTTCGGCAAGGTCACCGGGGCGACCCCCGACGGCCGGAAAGCGGGGGAGAGCCTGAGCGAAGGCATCTCGCCCGTTCAGGGTGCCGACCGCAAGGGGCCGACCGCGGTCCTGAAGTCGGCCGCCAAAATCGACCATATCCGGACCGGGGGGACCCTCCTCAACCAGAAGTTCACTCCCCAGCTTCTGGCCGACGATGAGGGCATCCGCAATCTCGGCCATCTCGTCCGGACATACTTCAAGATGGACGCCCACCACGTCCAGTTCAACGTCGTCACGGCCGACACTCTCCGCGAGGCCCAAGCCCATCCGGACAAGTACCGCGACCTGATCGTCCGAGTGGCCGGCTACAGCGACTACTTCCTGGATTGCTCCGTGGACCTACAGAACGAAATCATCCGCCGGACGGAGCATTTGGGATTCTGACCCGCTTTCTAGTCCGGAAAACCAACGGCTGGCCTCAATCGGGATATTTTTGGGTCATTTTTATCATCCATTGAGGAGGAATCGCATGTTTGTAGAAATTGAGCCATTCCTCTGCGCGTGCTTCACTAAAAACCTTTAGGGCTTTAAGAATTTCACACGAAAACTCCATTGCACCGATCCCGGAAGCCGTAATCAGGCCTTGATCCGCTTCCGCTAATCGATGGCTATGCAGATTGGAGCCGGTATAGTTTGGAGCAAGCTGCTGGGTTAACGGTAAATAATTGCTCGTATGTTTGACGGTATTCAATAGCCCCGTCCGCGCCAATCCAATCACCGCGCCGCATATTCCTGCGATGAATATTCCTTTCCGGTGCCATGTGGGGAGGAGAGCAAGAATTTCTTGATGATTATTCGGATCATTCCAAGAGTCGCCGCCGGGCAAAATGACAAGATGAAAAGATTCCATTGGATCAACGGATGACAACCGTTGATCCGGGAGAATCGATATTCGGCCCATTGATTTCACGGCCAGCCCGTCGGTTGACACAGATTTCACTCCATAGCCCGCCTTTGCCAATTCGGGGAGAATGAAGCCGATTTCCCAATCCGCGTAACCTTCATGCAAGTAGACTAAAACCTGATTGTTCATGACGCTGCCTCCTGGTAAAAATGATACTTGAATCGCTATGAGCAATATTGTAAAAATGCGACAGAATCGAATCAATATGCCATGATCGACTACACGACCGGAATTTTACGTCATCACATCAAAAAATACCGTATGGTTCGTACGCTTCCCTGTGAGGCCCTCCAACCTTTAATCGAATTCTTTTATGAAATCTCGTGGAATATGTCGGCGGGCGAAAACCAACGATTGGAGTCCCTTCCGGCGCCTTCGGTGCATTTGATTTTTATGAACGGTGAAGCGGAAATATCAGGCCCGATCAAACGGCGTTTTTCTTACTTAATGGAAAATCAGGGTTGCCTATTTGGAGCTAAGTTTTGGCCGGGAGCGTTTCGAATGATTTGCGATAAGTCTCCATCAATATGGACGGATAAGCGGCTTCCGGCCGGGTTGATTTTGGGAGATTCGGTTTTGCCGGTCAAAAACGCTTTTTTTAGAGCCGATCAAGCCGGCGAACGGTTGTCAATTGTTCAAAAATATCTCTCATGTTTCATTCAATCGAATGAAGAACGGATTCCAATCATAAAAAAAGCCTTCGCGGACATCGAGCGCCATAAATCGATCTTCACCGTTGCTCAACTCGCAGCCCTACAGAAAATGACGGTCAGGTCCCTGCAGCGGCTCTTCAAGGAATATGTCGGGGTAAGCCCTAAATGGGCAATTCAGTTGTTTCGACTGCGTGAAGCTGCGGTGCAAATGGAATCGCAAAGCTTCATTGATTTTAGCCGCCTTGCTTTGGAATTGGGTTATTCCGATCAAGCGCATTTCTGTAAGGATTTTAAACGGATGACCGGTCAAACGCCTAAATCATACGCGCTCTGTTCCCCTGAGGCTTGAAAAAACGGGCGGCTGCCGGGCTTCATCTATGTCACTCCGCCCGGCAAAATCGTATTTGCCCACTCAACCGGTTTTCTTGTCATTCCCCGTGGTCGCGCGTGATTACGTAAGCCGCTTATTCATACGACGGCGAGGCACGGCGGCTTAAAGAGGGCGGAAGTTCCGCCGCGGAGCGAAGGCCGGGACGGACCTAGGGTTTCAGGGTCGCAAACCCCTGCTCCTCGAAATGCTCGTCGAAGGCGAAGGCCGTAGTGATGGAGCGGCTGCGCATCACCTCAAAGCTCGTACAATCAACCAGGGTCTTGAAGTGGGCCGCCAAAATCGACCACGTCCGGACTGGGGAGTACAGTGAGGGGACTTCACCCCCTCGAGCCGTGAGAGCCGCATCGGTTCGAAGCTACTTCGCCCAAAGGCGGCGCATCTCGTCGTCGAGGCCGGTCATCTCCCAGCGGATGAGGGACTGCGGGATGAGGCCCTTGGCAA
>JAFGEN010000293.1 GCA_016931595.1 Candidatus Aminicenantota bacterium
CCGGGGCGGACATCATCAACGACATCAGCTCCTTCCGGATGGACCCCCGCCTCCTGGCCCTGGCCGCCGAAACCGGCGCCGGATTCATCCTGATGCACATGCAGGGCGTCCCCAAGACGATGCAGGCCGCGCCCCGCTACGCCGACGTCCTGGCCGAAGTCCGCAAATTCCTGGCCGAAAAAATCGAAATCGCCGCGGCTTACGGGCTGGATACCGAATGCATCGCCCTGGACCCGGGGATCGGGTTCGGCAAGCGCCTCGAGGATAACTGCGCCATCCTCCGCGGGTTGGACGCGATCGCCGTCCTCGGCCGGCCGGTTGTCGTGGGCGTCTCCCGAAAATCGATGATTGGGAAAATCCTGGACGTTCCGCCCGAGGAACGGCTCGAAGGCTCGCTGGCCGCCGCGGTCATCGGGTTGTCCCGAGGGGCCCATATCCTCCGCGTTCACGACGTCCAATCCACGGTCCGGGCGGCCCGGGTGGCCGATGCGATCCTGGCCGAACCGGCGGCGAAGCCGCTTATGGACGCTCAAGAGGCCGGCCGTGTTTGAAGACATCCTGACCACACTCCACCTGTTCAAGCTGGTCGATTTCATCGACATCATTGTGGTCGCCGTCATCCTCTACTCGTTTTTTCTCATGATCAAGGAATCCAAGGCCTACCCGATGGCCATCGGCTTCGGTTTGATCGGGCTGCTTTATCTTGTGACCCGGTGGGCCAACCTGTTCGTCAGCAACTGGCTCATCCGCAATTTCGTCACCTACCTCATCATCGCCATCATCATCCTGTTCCAGACCGAAATCCGGAGGTTTCTGACCCGAATCGGCTCACGGACCTTCCGCAAACCTCTCGCCCTCCGGTCGTTCCAGGAAAAGATCGAGGATGTCTGCCAGGCGGTCGACTACATGTCCGACCGGAAAATCGGCGCTTTGATCGCGGTCGAGAACGAAGTCAGCCTGACTCCCTATGCCGAGCGGGGAACTCCGATCGACGCGATCCTGACCAAGGAGCTCCTGGTCAGCCTCTTTTTCCCCCACTCCCCTCTCCACGATGGAGCGGTGATCATCCAGGGGGACAAGATCCTGGCAGCCGGCTGTCTCCTCCCCCTCCCCGCCTCGCACGAGCTGACCGGAGCCTTCCCCACCCGAACCCGCCACCTCGCGGCCATGGGCCTGACCCAGGAAACCGATTCCGCCGTGATTATCGTTTCCGAGGAATCCGGGGGCATCTCCCTGGCCATGGGCGGGAACCTGGAGCGGCTGGCCGACCGGGACCGGCTCGAAGACCGTCTCTTGGAATATTTAAAAAAATGAAACGACCGATCCGGGATTTCTTCTTGCGGAACGGGCTGCTCAAACTGCTCGCCTTTTTCATGGCAGTGCTTCTCTGGGTCGGATTGATGCCGGAGGAGAAGATCTCCTCGGAAAAATCCTTCCAGGTCCCGCTCGAACCGCGAAACCTGCCGGCGGAGTTCGAGATCACTGAACGCCCCCCGGCGACAATCGACGTGACCATCCGGGCGCCGAAGCGGCTCCTCGGCCAGATGACGACGTCCGACATCCTGGCGGTCCTGAACCTCGCCCGGGCGAGCACGAACCAGGAAGAATATCCCTTGAACCCGGACATCGTCACCGTCCCCACCGGAGCCAAAGCCGTCCGCGTCTTCCCGAACAAGGTCCGGATTAAAATCGAGCGGAGCGCGGAAGTCTTGATGGAAATCGAGCCCATTCTCATCGGCAAACCCAAGGACGGGCTCCAAGTCGACCAGGTCGAGATCGTTCCTTCCAAGGTGTTCGTCCGAGGGCCGGAAAGTAAAATCATGAGCAAGGACCGGATCCGGACCAGTCCCGTGGACATTTCCGGGCTCGATTCTCCCCGGACCTACGAAGTCGACCTGATCCTTCCCCGGCCCGAGCTGCGGTTCACCACCGCCTTGACCCGGACTACGGTGAAGGTGACCCTGATCGAAAAATAACCGCGGGGGGATCCATGAACAAGCTGTTCGGAACCGACGGCATTCGGGCCGTCGCCGGGGATTTTCCCCTCGACGAACAATCGATCGTCATTCTCGGTCGGGCGATGATGGACCTGCTCCGGGCCGAGGGCCTCCCCCCCCGGGTCCTGATCGGGCGCGACACCCGGGAATCCGGAGACTGGATCGAGAACGCCCTGGCCAGGGGCATTCAGGCCGGCGGCGGACACGGCGCATCCGCCGGGGTGATCCCGACGTCGGCCGTCTCCCACCTGACCAGGACCTTCGGTTTTGCGGCCGGGATCGTCATCTCCGCTTCCCACAATCCCTACCACGACAACGGGATCAAGGTGTTTTCCCCGGAGGGCTTCAAAATCCCGGCCCCCTGGGAGGAACGCCTCGAAGCCGAGATCCATGCCGGACGGGCCGTGCCGGATCCGGGGCCGTTGGACATTCGGCCGGACCCGCTGTATCTCCGGGAGTACGAGCATTTCCTCCAGAGGACCTTTTCTCCGGGGCCGGGAACGAAACCCGTCCGAATCGTCCTGGACTGTGCCAACGGCGCGGCCTCGGCAATCGCCCCCGACGTGCTTCGAGGGCTGGGCTTCACGGTGATCGCCACCGAAGCGGAACCGGACGGGCGGAACATCAACGAGGACTGCGGCGCGCTTCACCCGGAGAAGCTGGCCCAGACGGTCCTGGCCCGCGGCGCCGACATCGGGATCGCCTTCGACGGCGACGCCGACCGGGCTCTCTGGGTCGACCATCACGGCCGGATCCTGACCGGAGACCATACCCTCTACGTCCTGAGCCGGGACATGGACGGACGAGGCCGGCTCCGTGGAAGGACGGTCGTGGCTACGATCATGACTAACATGGGCCTGGAGAAAGCCCTGGCCGCCGAAGGGATCGGTCTGGTTCGGACCCGGGTTGGCGACAAGTACGTCCTGGAAAAAATGCTCGAAATCCAATCCAACCTGGGAGGTGAGCGCTCCGGCCACACGATCCTCTCTGACAACTGCCCCACCGGCGACGGCCTGTTGACATCCCTCAAGATGCTCGAGGTCATGGTCCTCAAGGACCGTCCCCTGGCCGACCTGACCGAGGGGTACACGGAATTCCCCCAGATCTTGAAAAACGTCCGGGTCGCGGAGAAGCCCGACCTGGCCGCTATTCCCGAAGTCGTCGAGGCCATCGCCGATGTGAGGGGCCGGCTGGGGACGAACGGCCGTCTCGACGTGCGGTATTCCGGAACGGAACCCCTGGCCCGGGTCATGGTCGAAGGCGAGGACGAGGACCTGATCGAAATCCTGGCCGCCCGGGTCACCAGCGCGATCCGGAAGAAAATCGGGGCCTAAGGCCCCAGGGAGGAACAACCGTGAAATTGTCCGTCAACGTCGATCATATCGCCAGCCTGCGCCAGGCCCGGCGGGCCTCAGAGCCCGAGCCCGTCCTGGCCGCTTTGCTCGCCGAACAGGCCGGGGCGGCCGGCGTCACCGTCCACCTCCGCGGCGACAGCCGCCATATCAACGAACGGGACGTCCGCCTCCTTCGGGAAACGGTCAAGACCAAGCTCACCGTGGAGATGGCCGCCACCCCGGAGATGAAAAAAGCGGCTCTCTCGGTCCATCCCGATGTGGTCTGCCTGGTGCCGGAAAAGTCCGCCGAGTTGACGACAACCGGCGGCCTGGACGTCCTGACCCATCGCCAAGCGCTCAAACCCCACGTCCAGGCCCTGGCCAAGGCCGGGATCCGGGTCTCGATCTTCGTCGACCCGGCGCTTCCGCAGATTCGGGCGATCGCCGACCTCGGAGTTCCCCAAATCGAGATTCACACGGGAATCTACGCCGAGGCCGGGTCAAGCCGGGAACGGGAAAAGGCCATGGAGGAAATCCGGGCGGCAGCGACGGCCGCCGCCCGGCTGGGGCTTGAGGTCACGGGCGGGCACGGCCTCGATTACCACAACGTCGGCCCGATCGTCGCCATCCCGGAGATGACCGAGCTTTCGATCGGCTTTTCCATCATCGCCCGGGCGGCCATCGCCGGGATGGACCGGGCGGTCCGCGACATGGTCGCGTTGCTCAACCATCGGCGGGCCCGGCCATGACGGACATTCGAATCAATCCCGCCCGTCTTCGGGCCAACCTGGAAACCCTCGGGCGGATCGGCGCGGACCCCTCCGGCGGAATCACCCGGCCGTCGTTCAGCCGGGCCGACTTCGAAGCCCGGGCCTGGTTAAAGGAACGGATCGAGGAGGCCGGCCTGACCTATCGGGAAGACGGGGCGGGAAACCAGTTCGGCCGCCTTGAAGGGACGGTCCCGGGAAAAACGGTCTGCGCCGGCTCGCACATCGACACCGTCCGAAACGGCGGAATGTTCGACGGCGCGGCCGGAGTGCTCGCGGCCCTCGAATGTCTTCAAACGATTCGGGAGAACGGCTTTCGCCGCCGGCTCCCCCTCGAAATCGCCTCGTTCACCGACGAGGAGGGAAACCTCGTCGGGGATTTTCTCGGAAGCCGCGCGTTCACCGGCACCCTGGACAGGGATCTTCTCGAACACGGCCTGAC
>JAFGEN010000041.1 GCA_016931595.1 Candidatus Aminicenantota bacterium
ACAGACGGTTGTTCCAAGTTCGTCTTCGGCGGCTCTGCAGAACGCCCCGGCCGTCGTCCACAACGGCTCCAAGGGCCTTTGGGACGATGCCCCGCGCCTCAAACTGGTTTTTCGCGAGATGCTCGGCGGCGAGGACGACGACAATTACCTGTTCTACGGGCCCGAGGGGCTGGCGTCCGACTCGGCGGGCAACGTTTATGTCCTGGACGCCCGAAACCACCGCGTCCAGGTTTTCGATTCCCGGCTGAAGTTCCTCCGCTCCTTCGGCCGGAAAGGGCAGGGACCGGGGGACCTCGGCCGGCCGGAATGCATCGATGTCGACGCATCCGGCCATGTCTTCATCGGCGATCCGGGAAACGGCCGCATCGCCGTCTTCGACCCCGAAGGCAAATGGCTTCGGGCGATTCCCCTGCCCTCGACCAATATCATTTTCCGGGTGATGAGGAACGGGGATCTTCTTCTCCGTAATCCCAACCTTGACGGCGGCCGCGGTTTGGGCAAGAGCCGGGTTCCGTTGTTTAGGATTCTCGACCGCGACGGCAACAAGAAAACAGAAATCGGGCAGGGGGCGTATTTCGAGAAGTTTCCATTCTCAACAGGGGGGAACCGCTCCCTGATGGCGATGGACGGGGATGGAAATGCCTATATGGCCTTTCTCTTCCAGAACAAGATCTGTAAATACGGCCCTGACGGGCGGCTCCTCTTCACCGCCGACCGGACCCTGCCTAAAGACAAGCTCATCGATAAGGCCCTGGATATGTATTCGACGATCAACACCGCTCTGGACGTCGACTCCAAGGGCCGCGTCTGGGTCGTGACCTGCACCCGCAAATGGGGAAAAGGCGACCTTCTTCAGAAGGGCATGCTGGGCGGGGAGCTCGTCATCAGCGGCGACCGGACCCGGACCAAGACGGATCTTTACGAGATTCAGATTTTCGGTCCTGACGGCGTCCTTCTCCAGAAAATCCCCCTGGCCCACTTCTGCGACTACATGAAAATCGTCGGCGACACGGCCTATCTCCTCGACATGGACCGCCTGGGCCAGTTTTACGTCTACCGGATCGAGGAAGGGTCGATTATTTGACTTATTTTCCCCGAAAGCGTTAAAATATCCGACTCCCCGGCGCGAGAATTTCGCTTCGCCGAAAGCCGTAAGATCGGGGAATCGAACCACATCATCTCACGTTCGTCGGCATCATAGGAGGATACCCGATGGAGAAGCCCTTCAACGCCTTCGAGATGGCTCAAAAGCAGTTCGATGCGGCCGCGGAAAAGCTCGGCCTCGACCAGGCCGCCCGCGACCTGCTCCGCGCCCCTCTGCGCGAGTACCACTTCCTGATCCCCGTCCGGATGGACGACGGAAGCTACAAAGTCTTTCGCGGATTCCGGGTCCAGCACAGCGACGCCCGCGGCCCCTGCAAGGGCGGCATCCGGTTCCACCCCCATGAGACCGTCGATACCGTCCGGGCCCTGGCCATGTGGATGACCTGGAAGACGGCCGTCGTCGACATTCCCCTGGGCGGCGGCAAGGGCGGCGTCATCTGCGATCCTCACAATCTCAGCGACCGGGAGCAGGAAGGGATCTGCCGCGGCTGGGTCCGCCAGGTCGCCTTCAACGTCGGCCACGAGCAGGATGTCCCCGCCCCGGATGTCATGACCCACGGCCAGCACATGCTCTGGATGATGGACGAGTTCGAGCGGATTCGGGGGGCCAAGTACCCCGGATTCATCACCGGCAAGCCCGTCGGCATGGGCGGATCGCTCGGCCGGACGGAAGCGACCGGCTACGGCGTCATCTACACCGTCCGGGAAGCGATGAAGGAGCTCGGCATCGACATCAAGAAATCGGTCGGCGCCTTCCAGGGTTTCGGCAACGTCTCCCAATACGCGGTCAAGCTGTTCAAGGAATACGGCGGAAAGCCGGTCTGCGTCTCCTGCTGGGACCAGACCGACCAGACGTCCTATACCTTCAAGCGGGAGACCGGCATCGACCCCGACGAACTGACGGCGATGACCGATAAATTCGGAACCATCGACAAGGTCAAGGCCCGCAAGGCCGGCTACGAGATTCTCCCCGGCGACGCCTGGATCGAGCAGGAAGCCGACCTCCTGGTGCCGGCCGCCCTGGAGAACCAGATCAGCGGGGCCAACGTGGGCAAGATCCACAAGCGCGTCCGGATCATCGCCGAGGGCGCCAACGGCCCGACGACACCCGAGGCCGACGCCGAGATCCACAAGCGGGGCATCTTCATGATCCCCGATTTCCTCTGCAATGCCGGCGGCGTGACCTGCTCCTATTTCGAACAGGTCCAGTGCAACATGAACTACTTCTGGCCCAAGGATGAAGTCCTCTCCAAGCTGGACGAAAAGATGACGGCCGGCTTCAAGGCCGTCTCCGAACTGGCCCGGAAGAAGAACATCTACATGCGCGACGCGGCCTATCTCATTGCGGTCACCCGGGTGGCCGAGGCCAGCCACAAGCGCGGCTGGGTCTGATCCCCCCGGTCCGTTCGCCGTTTCCGTTCGTCGACGCAAGAGCGGCCCCGCCTTTCGAGACGGGGCCGCTCTTTTTTTTGTGCACCCGGCGGGGCGCGCCCGATCATTGATGTTCTCGAAGCAGCCGCGGATGGAGAGGGCTTCGGCCTTCGGTCCGGCCGGATGAGGGGAAGATGGCAATTTCGGGAATTTTCGTGAATAATACCGGCTGGGGAGGAGAAAGAGACCATGCCCCTTCAGGAAACCGATGTCCCGAAAGGGCCCCTTCGCGAACGGGTGAAGGAGCTCGAATGTCTCCAGGCCATCGTTGCGATCATCGAGACGCCGGGCCTGTCCTCGGAAAAGATGATCCAGGGGATCGTCGATGTCATTCCCTCCGGCTGGCAGCATCCCGAGCGCTGCCGAGCCCGGATCAAGATCCATAAGGGCGTCTTCCAGACGCCCGGATTCGTCGAAACCCCATGGATGCAGCGGGTTTCGCTCCGGGCCGGCGGAACGACGGTCGGGTCGCTGGAAGTGTGTTACATGGAAGCCGGGCCTTTGGTCCACGAAAACGTCTTCATTCTCGAGGAAAAAAAACTCATCGAACTGATCGGAAACCGCCTTGGCCGTTTGATCGAGGAGAGGGAAAGCGCCGACCGGTCTTCAGGGATTGCCCCGTCCGGTGAAACCGCCGGAAAAAGCAGGGCCGAATGGCGGATCATCATGGACCTCCTTCGGGAGACGGACCCGATGCTCTACCAGCGCGTGCTCCGCCGATTGATGAACCACCTCCATTGGCAGGGCGTTCCCGGAGTCCAAGGTCTCCTTTTTCACCTTACCCCGGAGTTCTATTCCCTCACGGAGTCGGCTCCGGATGAAAACCAGCCCCAGCCCGTCCAGAGCGTCGAGCGTCTGAGCAAGGTTTTTGAGGCGGCCCTATGGATCGCCTCCCTGGCCCTTTCCGACGCCGAGCTTTCGGCCCTGATCAAGCAATGGATGAAGCAGGACAAGCTCGGTTTTTTCATGGTGGCCACCGAGAAGCGGGAGATTTCGGTTGTTGAAATCAAGGATATTCTCAATCGGTTCTGCCGCTCGACCGGCGAAGAGGAGCAGGCCCTGGCCCCGGCCGATGACCTCCAGGCCCGCATCGCCTTGGTCCGCCGTTTCCTGAGCGAACGCCTGGCCTTCATCCGGATCGCCCGGGACTATATGACCGTCCACGACTTCGGACGGCTTTTACCCCGGGTCTACGGACCGACGTACGGGACGGGGAAGTTGGGGGGGAAATCCGCCGGAATGATCCTGGCCGAGCATATTCTCCGCCTGAAGGCCAAGACCGACCCGGCCCTGGGGACGGTCAAGATGCCCGAATCCTGGTTCATCACGTCCGACGGGGTGATGGAATTCATCCATTACAACTACCTGGAGGACTTCCAGAGCTTCAAATTCCGGCCGATCGAGGAGATCCGCCATAACTATCCCTATCTCGTCCAGGTCTGCAAACAGTCGTTTTTCTCCCCCGATATGCTGTCGCAGCTCAAGCTGATCCTTGACGACGCCGGCGAGCACCCGTTGATCATCCGCTCCTCCAGCCTGCTCGAGGACAGCCGCGGCTCGGCCTTTTCCGGAAAATACCGGAGTTTGTTTCTGGCCAACACCGGGACCAAGGAGGAACGGCTGGCCGCCCTGACCGATGCCGTGGCCGAAGTCTACGCCTCCATCTTCAACCCCGACGCCATCGAATACCGGTCCGAGAGGGGGCTCCTGGACTATTACGAAGAGATGGGGGTGCTCGTCCAGAAAGTCGTCGGGACGCGCGTCGGCAAGTTTTTCTTCCCGGCCTTTGCCGGGGTGGCCTTCAACAACAACGAGTTCCGCTGGTCTCCCCGGATCAAGCGCGAGGACGGGGTGCTTCGGCTGGTGGCCGGACTGGGCACCCGGGCGGTCGACCGGGTCAGCAACGATTATCCGCTGCTCGTCAGCCCCGGCCAGCCGGGCATCAGGGTCAACGTCATGCCCGATCAGGTCATTCATTATTCCCAGAAATCGATCGACGTGATCAACCTGGAGACCCGCCGCTTCGAGACGCACCCGGTCGAAGAAATCGTCAAGGAAGTCGGGACGGATTTTCCTCTCTGGGACCGGCTTCTTTCCGTCTGGGACGGCCAAAGCGTCCGCCGGGCCAACGCCGTCATGGACCGGCCCGACCGGGACCCCGTCGTCGTGACCTTCGACGGCCTGCTCGGCGGGACGCCGTTTCTCCGCCAGATGAAGGAGATTATGGCGGTCCTCAAGGATATTTTCGGTATGCCGATGGACGTGGAGTTCGCCCACGACGGAAAGGACTTCTACATCCTCCAATGCCGGCCCCAGAGCCGCCTGGACGACGAGGAGGCGATCGCCATACCGGCCTGGATCCCGGACGAGCACAAGCTCTTTTCGGCCAAGCGCTATATCACCAACGCCGACGTCCGCGAGGTCAAGACGATCATCTATGTCGACCCCGAGGCCTACGGCCGGATGGCTTCTTTATCGGACATGGGAGCCGTCGGAGACGCCGTGTCCCGCCTCAACTCCCTTCTGCCCCGCAAGTCCTTCATCCTGATGGGCCCGGGCCGCTGGGGAAGCCGGGGCGACATCAAGCTGGGCGTCCGGGTGTCGTATTCCGACATCAATAACTCGGCCATGCTGATCGAGGTCGCCCGCAAGGTCGGCGATTACGTGCCAGACCTCTCGTTCGGCACTCATTTTTTCCAGGACCTGGTCGAGTCCCGAATCCGCTACCTGGCTCTCTATCCCGACGATCACAATGTCATCTTCGCCCACGATTTTTTCCGGAAGTCGGCCAATGCCCTGACCCGGTACCTGCCGGAATATGCCTACCTGGCCTCGGTTCTCCGGGTCATCGACGTTCCGGAAATCACCGGGGGACTCGCCGTCCGGGTCATCATGGACGGCGACCGCGAGACGGCCCTGGGTTTTCTGTACGATCCGGGCAAA
>JAFGEN010000042.1 GCA_016931595.1 Candidatus Aminicenantota bacterium
CCGCTCGGCCGACCGGGGCGAAAGCTTCGAGAAACGCAATGCCTTCATCAGCGGCGGCACCGGCCCGCATTATTACCAGGAGATCTTCGCCGACCCGAACGTCTTCGACCGGGTCTACCAGATGAATCCGGGCTTGATGGTCACCCACGACGGCGGCAAAACCTTCGTCCGGGTGCCTGAAGCCAACAAGCACGGCGACAACCACGCCATGGCCTTCCTTCCCGGCAAACCGGACTACATCCTCAACGGCAGCGACGGCGGGGTGTACGAAACCCACGACGGCGGGAACACATGGCGGTTTTTCGAAAACCTCCCGGTGACCCAGTTCTACAAGATCGCCCTGGACAACGCCCAGCCCTTCTACAACGTCCACGGCGGGACCCAGGACAACGGCAGTCAACTCGGCCCCTCCCGGACGCTCAACGGCAACGGCATCACCAACGCCGACTGGACGCTCACCTTCGGGGCGGACGGCTACGCCAGCGCCGTCGATCCCTCCGACCCGAACACCATTTACCTCGAATACCAGGAAGGGAACCTGTTCCGCTACGACAAAAAAAGCCACGAGACGATCTACGTCAGCCCGCGGCCGGAGCCCGGAGAGCCGCCGCTCCGGTTCAACTGGGATTCACCGGTTCTGGTCAGCCCCCACGCCCACACCCGGATTTACTACGCCTCGCAATACGTCTGGAGAAGCGAGGACCGGGGCGATTCCTGGACCCGGATCAGCCCCGACCTGACCCGGAACATCTTCCGTCTGGCCGAGCCGATCATGGGCCGGACCTGGAGCGCCGACGCCCTCTGGGACCACGGGGCCATGTCCCAGTTCTCGACCATCGCCACCCTCAGCGAATCGCCCCTGGTCGAGGGCCTGCTCTATGCCGGTACGGACGACGGCCATATCCAGGCCACCGAAGACGGCGGGAAGACCTGGCGGAAAACCGACCGCCTGCCCGGCGTTCCGGACCATTTCTTCGTCAACGAGGTCAAGGCCTCGCCGGTCGAGCCGGACGTCGTTTTCGCCGCCGTCGACTCCCATAAAACCGGCGATTACAAGCCGTACCTTTTCCGAAGCAATGACCGGGGCCGGACCTGGACCTCGATTTCCGGCGACCTGCCCGACCGGACGATCGTCTGGGCCGTGGCCCAGGACAAGGTCAAAAAGGACTTGATCTTCGCCGGGACCGAATTCGGCATCTACGCCTCCCTGGACGGCGGAAAACGCTGGCTGAAGCTTTCGGGCGGCCTGCCGACGATCTCCTTCCGCGACCTGGAGATCCACGAGCGGGAGTCCGACCTCGTCGGGGCCTCGTTCGGCCGCGGCATCTACATCCTGGACGATTATTCGCCGCTCCGAACGCTCGACGAAGAAGGACTCGCCCGCCCGGCCGCCCTCTTCCCAGTTAAAAAAGCCCTCTCCTACATCCCGATGCGGACGATCGATTCCAATGGAAAAGGCTGTCTCGGAGACACATTCTTCCTCGCCCCCAACCCGCCGTACGGGGCCGTCTTCACCTATTACCTCAAGGACGGGTTGAAACCGGCGGCCAAAGCCCGCCGCGACGAGGAATCCAAGCTTCTCAAGGAAGGAAAAGCGGTGACGTTCCCCGGCTGGGACGTCCTCCGGAAGGAAGAAATGGAAGAAAAGCCGGAGATCATCCTGACCGTGGCGGCCGAAGACGGGTCTGTTGTCCGGCGGATCTCCGCCCCGGCGGCAGCCGGGCTTCACCGCATAGCCTGGAACCTGCGTTATTCGCCCGTCAACCCGACCCGCCTGGAGGAGGGCTTCCGGGAAATGTGGGAAAGCGGACCGCAGGGGCCTCTGGTCGTCCCGGGCAACTTCTCCGTCTCCCTGGCCAAAAAGGTCGACGGCGAACTGATCCCGTTGGCCGGGCCCGTGCCCTTCGTCGTCGAATCGCTCGGCCTGGCTTCGCTTCCGGAAAAGGACAAGGCCGCTCTCCTGGCCTTTCAGAAGAAGGCCGGCGAACTCCAGCGGGCGATGCTCGGCGCCTCGGCCGCGGCCAGGGAAGCCCTGCGGTCGCTGGCCTTTGTCAAGAAAGCCCTCCTCGACACGCCGAAAGCCGACCCGAAGCTCGGCGAACGGGCCCGAACAATCGAAACCGGCATCAAGGACGCCCTCCTCATCCTGACCGGCGACGAGACCAAGTACCGCCTTTACGAACCCCAGCCGCCGTCGCTTCTGGACCGCATCTCGCTCCAGACCGACGCGACCGGGCCGATCACCGCCAACGCGAAGAAGGATTACGAAATCGCCGCGGCCGGTTTCGGCCAGGTCCTGGAAAAGCTCCGCGGCCTGATCGAGGGCGACCTGCGCAAGCTCGGAGCGGAATTGGAAGCGGCCGGGGCCCCCTGGACGCCCGGCCGCGGCCTTCCGGTCTGGAAAAAATGACGTTTCGTTTATGCGTCGCCTAATCGTCTCGCTGATCCTGGCGGCGGGGTTGGGCTCGCTGCTTGGTCTCCCTTCGGGTCAAGGGCTCGCTCCGGATCGATACTACGGGGCGGCGGATAACGGCTTGCTGATCCGAATCGAGGAGGACGAGGGCAGGGCCCTTTATCTTCAGGCGACTCTCGTGGACGATCACGGACGCTCCCGTCAGTTGCTGCGGCCCTTGCGGCTAGAGCCTGCCGCCGGAGATGGCCGGGCCTACGAGGAAGCCGGCCCGGCCCGCAAGTCAACGGCGAAGGTGCGCGTCCTTTTCGAAAAAGACGACTCGGCCCTCCAGTGGCTGCAACCCGCGCAATTGAAGACGGCCGACGGCGCGTCCGTGAAGATCGCCGGCCGCCATTCGCTCCTTTCCGAAGCGAGTCGAAGAGCGGCTGCGGAACGCCATTTCACCCTGGCCGACAAGGGCCTTAATGAGGTTTACCGGCGGCTCCGCGCAAATATGACACCCGGGGATTTCGCCGAACTGCGCCTCAACCAGCTCTCGTGGCTGAAATACCGGGATCACTTCATCGCCGACGGCGACGACTGGGACATCAACGGGCCCGGGTCCATTCCCTTTAGGCAAGCGCAAACGGCCCGCACCCTCGAACGGACGGACTTTCTTCTGGCTCTGGAGCGGCCGCCAAAAGGCGATCCGCTTCTCGGCGGCCGCTACAGCGACGGAATCGACTGGGAGCTTCGCCTGGATGAAATTCCGCAAGACGGCGATCGACTCTTCTTTTTACTTCAATACAGCCCTTCGTTTCGACGGGGTCCGGAATGGCCGTTGCCGGCCGCGGTTTCGGGAATCGGTTCGCCCGGGGAGGACGGCCGCTCCTGGAATCTCGCCGGAAAGCCGGTGATGAAAAATGCGGAGGAGTCGGAGAGCGGCTTGATCCTCGCGCCGTCGGCCGACCGCCGAAGCCTGACGGTCTCGGGCACAAAACCCGCACCCTTCAATGTGAAGCTTTACCGAACGGCCGAACCGGCCCCGGCCGAAACGCCCATGCGCTCCCTCCTGCTCCGCCTGCCGGCTGAAATTTTCGACGAGACCACCGAAGGACTGGATGAGGCCGGGAAGGCGGGACTAGCCCGGACCGGCGCCTCCGGCCTCTTTCGGCTCGAGGAACCGGCGGCGGATTTCCTGCGCGTCTGGTACCCCGAGGGACGGGTCGAAATACGGCGATTTCCCGGATCCGACGGCGGGGCCGCAATCGCCGTGGCGACCGCAAACCTCCGTGCCCGCGCTTTCGGGCTCTGGCGAATTCCAGCCGCGGATGAAGCGCCTCAACCCTGGCCGCTCGAGCGGGCGCTGCCGACTCTTGGAGCATCCGATTTCTACGAGGACCCCAGCGACGCGTCGGCCGCGTCCCGAGGCCTGGTCGAATACCGCCTGTTCTCCGGCCTGGCCGAGGTTCAAGCGGTTTGGACGGGGCTGAATGAGGGGCCGGAGCCCGACATCGACATCGACCTGGCCTGGAACGGCGTTGGGTTCGACATCCTTCGGAGCGCCCGCCCGGTTCAACGGCATCGTTCCTGAGCCGGCGAAGGGCTTGACAATTCCCGTCTTTGGGTTAGAATGCCCGGCGATCACAATGAAAACGACCTTAGCGTTCGCCGGCTTTCCCACCGCCTACCGGTACGTTTATTATTTTACGTACCGGGCGGCCGGGCGCTAAGGTTTCCTTAACACTCACCCCCCCGCGATAAGCGAAGAGGAAACCCCTATGCCTGCCCAAAAACAAAAAGAACGAAGCTCTGCCTCAATTTCATGCGAGCTCGGCAAAATCCGAGGCCGCATCGACGATCTCGACGCCCGGATTGTCCGGATGCTGACAGAGCGGGTGGAGCTGGCCCTACGGGCCGGGAAACTCAAAGACCGGGCCCGGGACTCCGGGCGGGAAGCCGAGGTCCTGCGGAACGTCATGCTCTACCGCCGGGATCCCCTGTCGCGGTCCTTTTTGCGCAGTCTATTCCGCCGGATCATCGCCGAATCACGCGCGGCCGAGGAAGCGCATCCGGCGCTTATCGGGTTCCAGGGCGAGCACGGGGCCTACAGCGAGGAAGCCGCCCGGGCGGCCTGCCCGCGGGCCGTCCCGATTCCCTTTCCCGGCTTCCGCGACATCTTCGAGGGCGTCAGCCGCGGATCTCTCGACCTCGGCCTGGTCCCGGTCGAAAACTCGACCGAGGGCGCCGTCGCCGAAGTCAATGATCTCCTGCTCGAATTCGGCCTGTACATCATTCGGGACATCCGCTTTCCCATCCGCCACCAGCTTCTGATCCCCCGGGGCGCGGATCCGGCCGGATTGAAAACCGTCCTGTCCCATCCCCAGGCCCTCGCTCAATGCCGCCGGACGCTGCGGACGCTCGGTCTCGAGGCCAGGGCCGTATACGACACGGCCGGGGCCGCCCGCAACCTGGCCGAAACCCCGTCCCCCGCGACGGCGGTCATCGCCTCGCGCCTCTGCGCCGGCCTCTATCGCCTGAAAATCGCCGCGGAAAACATCGAGGACGAACCGAGCAACCGGACGCGGTTCCTGGTTCTGGCCCGGGACGAGCACCGCGGCCCGGCCGACCGGGTCTCTCTGGCGTTCTCCACCCGCCACGAGACGGGCGCCCTCTGCTCCGTTCTCGATGTCTTTCGGGAACGCGGGGTCAACCTGCTCCGGATCGAATCCCGGCCGGTGAAAAGCGACCCGGGGACGTACATCTTCTTCATTGATTTCGCCGGCGGCCCGGACAGAGCCGCCGAGGCTCGGACTCTGGCCGCCGCCCGGAAACACGCGACATACTGGAAATTCTTCGGCGGCTACAAGGAGGCATAACGTGAGAATCGCCGTATTGGGAATGGGATCCATGGGAAGCTGGCTGGCCTCGGAGATGGCGGGACACGGTCCCCTGGCCGTCTACGACCGCGACCCGAACCGGACGGCCGCCGTCCCGGAGGCGGTCCGGATGGAAGCTCCGGCCGAACTAGCCGGTTTTCAGCCCGAGCTCCTTGTCAACGCCGTCGGGATCGGGGACACGATCGATGTCTTCCGGTCCGTCGAGACCTTTCTTCCACCGGGATGCATCCTGGCCGACATGGCGACGATCAAACGCCCCGTGTTCGATTACTACGAGAAATGCCCCTTCCCCCACGCCTCGATCCATCCCCTGTTCGGGCCGCGGTTTGCCGACCTGAAGCGCGTTTCCGGACGGATCGTCCTCCTGCTCCGGGACTCGGCCGAGCCGGCCAAGATGCTGTTCCGGACCATCTTCTCGAATCTTCGCTGCCGGGTGTTGGAGTGCTCCCTGCCCGAACACGAAGCCGTCATGGGGACATCCCTGGCCCTTCCCCTCGCCTCCTCGATCGCCTTCGCCGCGGCCCTTTCGACCGACCCGCTTCCCGGTTCATCGTTCACCGCGCTCCGGGAATTCGCCGGAAGGATGTTCCAGGAGGACGACCGCCTGCTGGCCGAGATTCTCTTCAATCCGCATTCCCTCCGAAAGCTGGACGACATGACCCGAAGCCTCGAGTTTCTCAAGCACGTGATCCGGGCCCGGGACTACGAAGAAGCCTTCCATCTTCTCGACCGGCTCAGGGAAAAAATCGGACCGGCTCTTGACAGCCCCGCTGAAATCCGGTAGAAGAGACCCCATCATGATGAAGTCAGGTTCCGCACCGGCCGACGCGCAGGGCGGATTCCGCTTCTTCTACGGCTTCTATTTCTGGGCGGTCCCCCCCGCCCAATAAGACCTCCCCCCACACCCTCCTTTCCCAACCAAGGGGCGTCCGCGTCCCGACATGACCATTCAAGGAGAAGCCGTGATGTCCGCGTCCAGACATATCCGCAAATTGCAACACGAGGCCCGCCCATGACCGCCAAGCTCTACGCCCTCGAGTCGTCTTTCAACCAGCGCTCGAAGGTCCGGGTGGGCGAAGCCGAGTTCGGCCGCGATTTCGTCCTCATCGCAGGTCCCTGCAGCGTCGAGAGCGAGGCTCAAACACTGCTGGCCGCCCGGAAGGTCAAGGAGGCCGGGGCCCATCTTCTCCGCGGCGGAGCGTTCAAACCGCGGACATCGCCTTATTCCTTCCAGGGGCTGGGAATCAAGGGGCTGAAAATCCTGGCCAAAGCCCGCGAGGCCTTCGGGCTTCCCATCGTGACCGAGGTTGTCGACCCCCGCGACGCCGGCTGGATCAGCGAATACGCCGACGTCCTCCAGGTCGGGGCCCGGAACATGCAAAATTTCTCCCTTCTCCGCGAGGCCGGCAAGATCGGCAAGCCCGTTCTCCTGAAACGGGGAATGAACTCGACGCTCGACGAGTGGTTGAATTGCGCCGAGTACATCCTGGCCGAGGGGAATCCGAACGTCATTCTCTGCGAACGGGGGATCCGGACTTTCGAAACCTATACCCGGAACACCCTGGACCTCAGCATCGTCCCCGCTGTCCGCGAGTTGTCCCACCTTCCGGTCATCGTCGACCCGTCCCACGGAACGGGCCGGGCGAGCCTCGTCGAGCCGATGAGCCTGGCCGCCGCGGCCGCCGGAGCGGACGGCCTGATGATCGAGGTCCATCCCGATCCGGCCGCGGCCCTGAGCGACAAGGACCAGACCCTTTCGCCCGAGGCCTTCGCCCGCTTGGCCGGCCGCGTTCTCCGCCTCAGGGACCACATCCGGAACGACGAGGGAGGCGGCCGTGGAAATCATTGAACTGGACGCGCCAAGCGGCCGTTCGCAAATCCTGGTCGGGGCTCCACTCGCTTCCCTGACCGAGCGCCTGAACGGCGTAGCCGCCGTCGTCATCACCGACCGGACGGTCCGGCGCCTTCACGGGCATCGGTTTCCCCCGGGAGTCCCGGTGCTCGCGGCCGGCCGGGGAGAACGCAGGAAATCTCTCCGGACCGCGGCTTTTCTCACCCGAAGCCTGCTCCGCCTCGGCGCGGACCGCTCCACCTGGATCGTCGGCATCGGCGGCGGCATCGTCTGCGACATCGCCGGATTCGTCGCCGCGACGGCTCTGCGCGGCTTGCCGCTGGCCCTGGCTCCGACGACCCTCCTGGCCCAAGCCGACGCCGCCGTCGGGGGAAAAAACGGCGTCAACGTCCGGGGTTATAAAAACATGGCCGGGACCATCCGCCAACCCCGCTTCATCCTCAGCGACCCGGCGGTCCTTCAAACGCTTCCCCCGGCCGAACTCCGCTGCGGTTTCGCCGAGATCATCAAGGCAGCGGCCGTTGCCGACTCCGAGTTGTTCGCATTCCTCGAGTCGAACGCCGCCGATCTCATGCGTCTTGACCCCGGGCTCACGGCCAGGGCTGTGGCCGGCGCGGTCCGAATCAAGGCGGCCGTCGTCGGCCGGGA
>JAFGEN010000043.1 GCA_016931595.1 Candidatus Aminicenantota bacterium
ATTGATCGCCCGGGCGGTTTACTCGCACGGCGTTCTCGCATATCCTAGCGTCTTTCGATTCGAAAGGAGGAGAGCATGTCCATCCGCGCGCTTTCCCTTGGATTTCTGGCCTTTCTGAATACCGCGGCGGCCGTTCCTCCGGCTCTTTCCCCACAATCCGCATCCGTCTCTCTTCCGCCGAAAACGCTCGAATCCCTCCGAACACGGCTCGACCGGGCGGCGGAGACCGTCTTTCCCAAAGTCGTCGCCTGGCGGCGGGACATTCATCAGCATCCCGAGCTGGGGAACCGGGAATTCCGGACTTCGGGAATCGTCGCCGAACATCTTCAGAGCCTGGGCCTCGATGTCCGGACAAAGGTCGCCCACACCGGCGTTGTCGGAATTCTCCGCGGCGGCCGGCCCGGTCCGACGGTTGCCTTGCGGGCCGACATGGACGCCCTCCCCATCACCGAGGAAACCGACGTTCCGTTCCGTTCGACGGTGAAGACGGAATACAACGGCCGGGAAACGGGAGTGATGCACGCTTGCGGCCACGACATGCATACCGCGATCCTGATGGGGGCGGCCGAAGCCCTGGCCGCCGTGAAGGATGACCTTCCGGGAACAGTGGTTTTCATCTTCCAGCCGGCCGAGGAAGGCTCTCCGGCCGGGGAGGAAGGCGGAGCGCGTTTAATGGTCGAGGATGGAGTCCTCGATCGGCCGAACGTCGAAGCGGTCTTTGGATTGCATCAAGCGGCGTTCGAAGTCGGGGCCATCGGGTTGCGCGCCGGAGGAGCGATGGCTTCCTCCGATTCCCTTTCAATTCTCGTCCGCGGACGCCAGACCCACGCCGCCATGCCCTGGATGGGGGTCGACCCGATCGTGGTCGCAGCCCAAATCATCCTGGGTCTCCAGACGATCGTCAGCCGCCAAATGGACCTGACGACCGCGCCGGCCGTGATCTCCATCGGCCAGATCGAGGGAGGAAACCGGGGCAACGTCATCCCCGACTCCGCCCGCCTGGTCGGAACGATTCGGACGCTCGACCCGGCCATGAGGCTCGAGATCCGGACGCGGATCAAGCGGATCGCCGAATCGATCGCCGCCGCCTCCGGAGCGACGGCCGAGGTTTCAATCGGGTCGGGCGCCCCGGTCACCTACAACGATCCGGCCTTGACCGCCCGGATGACCGGAACCCTGCGCCGGCTTGTCGGAGAAATGCTGGTCACGGACCTGCCGCCGCTGACGGCTTCGGAGGATTTCGCCTTTTTCCAGGAGAAGGTACCCGGGTTGTATTTTTTCCTCGGGGCGGCTCCGAGGGGCTCCGACCCGGCCGGTGTCGAGCCAAGCCATTCTCCCCGCTTCAACCCGGACGAAGGGGCCCTTCCGGTCGGCGTCAGGGCGATGGCCCACCTGGCCCTGGATTTTCTGGCCGGCGTTCGCTGAGGGCTTGCCTCAGGTTTTAACCGCGCACTCGGCCGCGAACTTCTCCAGGGCAAGGCGACTGATTCCGGCCAGATATCTCCCGTCCAGACGCCGGGCGAGTTTTCCGTTTTCGAAATAGAGGATCGTCGGATAGACATCGATGCCGTACTTGCGGACATGGTCATCCGCGTCGTTGGAGAGGATCCGGACATAGCACAGCTCGCTGCCCCCGGCATGGTCGAGATACTGGGACAGGAAGGCCATGGAGAACGGGCACCATGAGGCATAAAAGAGGACAAACAACCGGTCCCGGGTCCGGATGGCTTCCTCCAAGGCCTGGGGCCCGCCGATCAGCTCGCAGGCGTCCGCGCCGCGCATCGGCCCGGCGCTATTTCACTCGGGCCGGTTGGGCCGCGGACCGGGTCGTGTAGGACAGGGCGATCAGGACGACGCCGATCACGGCGACGACGGCCGCGGTGTTGAAGACCGGGGTGAAAAACGACTCGAAGATGCGTCCGGGGATCCAGCCGAACTTGTCCATCAGCGTCGACTCGAAGCCCGAATTCCAATCCCACCGCCAGGACATCCACCGGCCGTCCATGGCCCAGGAACCGAGCTTTTTCAGGAACAGGGCCATCAGGAAGACCGGCCCGCTTCCGGCCAGGACCGAAATACCGGCCCAGCGAAGCCGGCCGGCGGCGTTCCGGTTGGCGATCCAGACGCCCAGGAGGATGAAGATCGCCGGGAGGAAGAAGAGGCTGTAAGTCATCGCTGTTACGGTCCGGGCGACCCCGAAGCGCCTGAAGGGAAAGGGCTCCGAGCCCTCAAAGACGTCGACCGTGTCGTCGATTCTCTCGACATCACGATTCAAGCGGGAAAGAACGAGGGTCTTGGCCGCCTCGGCGTCGATTGGCCGGCAGGCGGGCAGGTCTCTCCCCCAGCTTCTTTCCTCCCCAAAGATGTCCTCCCAGTCCTTCAGTCCCTGATCGTCGCAGGCAGGAAGGCTCTCGATCATCGCGCCGAGGAACCGCTCCATTTCCGGGTGAAGAAGGGCGGTTTTAAGCGGCCGCATGTCGATCGTCACCGCCCGCATATCGGCCTCGCCCCGGAGGACTTCCCCGATGCGGCGAAGGGAGCCGGAGAGCTCGCCCTTCATCCAACCCATCATTCCGGTTTTTTCCAAGAGCTCGCGGGGAGCGATGCCGGTTTTCTCGGCGGCCAGGAACCAGGCCCTGGCCTCCTGGTCCATGTAAACACTCGGGTCTTTCGCCGCGGTATACAAGCCGTCAAGGGAAGACGGGATCTCGGAGATGATTTCCTGCGGCAGGTCGGTCAGGAATTCGGAGGACATCGTGGCCCGAACCAAGCCGACGGCCCAAATAATGCCGAACAGGATGGGAAGCCCGATCAAAACGACGATGAGAGAACCTAAAACTTTGCGTCCGGCCATGGAAATACCTCCTCCGATTAAATCATCCGTTCTTCGTCCTATTATACGGGAAAACGGGAGGAAGAGTTCCTCCCGCCTCAGCCGGCCGGATAGTGTGTCTCCAGGACGGCCTGCCAGTCTCCGGCCGTCCGGACGGCGACAAAGGCCATCCGGACGCGCTTGGGATGGGGATGGACCCGGGCATAGCCGATGCCCAGGTGGCGCATCGTCATGACCCCTTTCCAGTCGCCATAATGGCGGAGGCAGAGGTTGTAATGACGAAGCAGGACCTCGCGCTGTTCGGCCAGGGTCGGCGGAAGCGCCGGCCGGCCCGCGTCCAGTTCCCGGGCTTGGCGGAATATCCAGGGATTGCCGATGGCCCCGCGGGCCGCGGCCGCACCGTCCACGCCCGTCTCGTCGATCATTCGAAGAGCTTCGGCTGCCGACGAGACGTCGCCCGAGCCGATGATGGTTTTATCCGGGAACGCCCGCTTCACCGCCGAAAGAAAATTCCAGTCGGCCCGGCCGGTATATTGCTGAGCCACGGCCCGGGCATGGACGCAGAGGGCGTCGGCTCCCACTTCAAACGCCCCTTCGGCGATTCTCCAGAACGCTTCGGACTCCCCGTCCTCAAGGACGAACGACCGGCGGAGCTTGAGCATCAGCGGCCGGTCCGGAACGGCGTCGCGGACCCGCCGGACGATGTCAACGACCGCCTCGGGTTGGGTCATCATAAATCCGCCGCGCTTGCGGCTGACGACTTTTTTGACCGGGCAGGCGAAGTTGAGGTCGACAACATCGAAGCCGAGATCCCGGACCACCCGGGCGGCTTGGGCCATCAGGTCCGGATCGCTGCCCATGAACTGGCCGCCGACCGGATGGTCGCCGTCGTCCGTCTTCAGGATGAAACGGCGGAGCTTGCTCTCGTGAAGCAGGAAGCGGTCGATCATGACTTCGGTGGTGGCGAACGGCGCGCCCAGTAGGCGGCAGATGGTCCGATACGGCAGGTCGCTGTATCCGGCCAGCGGGGCCAGGACGACCGGAAAGCCGACCGTCAGGTTGCCGATTTTAAGCGGTTTCATCGAGAAGCCGGGAGGACCGAAGGGTGACGTTTTCGATGGCCGCTATTCGCTCGCTGATCCGAAACGATAGCGCTTGCGGACGGGCGCGTTGACCTCCCAGACGCAGGATAAGCCTTTCGGGAACGTCACGAGGTCGCCCTTGCCGATCCGGACCGGCTCCCCACCGTCCGGGATGACGGTAACGTCGCCCTCCAGGAAATAGCAAATTTCCTGCTCATCATAACGCCATGGGAAGCGGGAAACCTCTTTGGTCCAGATCTCCCACCGAAAAACACCCAGCCCGCTCAGCCTTTTTTCGTCCGGATTCGCTTCGACTTGAATGTCGGCCATCGTGTGGATCCTCCTGGAACAGTAAAGAATACCATAAATCCGGTTTCCGCCGGACCGGGGGGTTTGGTCCCTGCCGTTCGTTCTGCTAAAATACACCGCTTGAATGTCATGAGAACGATCATCCGGGCCGAACACCTCGTGAAAAATTACGGCGAGTTCGCCGCGGTCAAGGACATCTCCTTCGAAATCCGCGAGGGGGAATGCTTCGGCTTCCTCGGGCCCAACGGCGCCGGAAAGACGACAACCGTCCGGATGATCCACTGCGTGTCCCCCATCACCTCGGGGACGATCCTGGTCAACGGCCTCCCGGCCGATGTCGACAACCGGAAGATCAAGGCCGCAACCGGAGTCATCCCCCAGGAAATGACCCTGGACACCGATTTGACGGTCTTCGAAAACATGATGGTCTTCTCGAAGTTTTTCGACATCCCGCGGCGCGAGGCCCGCAAGCGGACCGACGAGCTCATCGCCTTCGTCGAGCTCGAGGCCAAGAGGGACAACAAGATCTCGGAGCTTTCCACGGGGATGAAGCGGCGCCTGCTGGTCGCCCGGGCCCTGCTCAACAAACCCGCCCTGATCATCGCCGACGAGCCGACGACAGGGCTCGACCCCCAGGCCCGCCACTTGATCTGGCAGCGCCTCCGGCTGCTGAAAAACCAGGGAACGACGCTGATTCTCACCACCCAGTACATGGAGGAGGCCCAGCAGCTTTGCGACCGGCTGGTCGTGATGTACGAGGGCAAAATCCTCAAGGAGGGGTCGCCCCGTCAGCTGATTGACGACGAGATCGGGCGCGAAGTCGTCGAAATCCGGATCGAGGCCGCCGAGGACGCCCGGCTGATCGCCGATCTCGGCCCACTGGCCCGGGGCCATGAGCGGGCCGGCGACACGCTCTTTTTCTACTGCCGGGACGGCCGGGCGATCCAGAAGAAGCTCGTCGAGATGGACCTTCCCAACACCGTTTATCGGCCGGCCACGCTGGAGGACGTGTTCCTGAAGCTGACCGGACGGAGCCTGGTCGAATGAACCTTTCGCGCCGGGCGTTTCTCGTTTTTTACCGGAACCTGGTGTCCTACAAGAGGTTCGTCCTGCCGACTCTCGTCGGAAGCCTGGTCCAGCCCGTTTTTTACCTGGTCACGTTCGGCATCGGCATGGGGGCCTACATGGGCGCCTTCGGCGGGCGGGGCTATCTGTTTTTTCTCGTCCCCGGCGTCCTCGTCTCCTCGGTCATGATGTCCTCGACATTCGAGTGCCTCTACGGCGCCTTCGTCAAGATGATCCACGAGAAGCTTTACGATTCGCTGATCGCCACGCCGGTTTCAGCGGAGGATGCCGTCGCAGGGGACATCCTCTGGGGGGCGTTCCGCGGACTGATCAGCGGCGGCTTGATGATGATCGTGGCTTTTTTCATGGGGGTGTTCCCGGTATCGTTCCCGGCCGGGCTGTTGCTCTGCGTCCTGATGGTCCTCATCGGGATCATGTTCGGGTCGCTGGCCATGATCGTGACCTCGTACGCTCCCAACTTTGATTTTTTCAACTACTACACCGAACTGGTCATCACCCCGATGCTGTTCTTCTCGGGAGTGTTTTTTCCGCTGGACAATTTTCCGGCTTGGATGAAAACGCTGGCCCAGTTCCTTCCCCTGACCCACGCGGTGGAGGTTTCCCGGGCGGTCTACTCGGGAGTCTACGGCAAGGGATTGCTCCTGAACCTGGGCTTTGTCCTGGCTTTGACGCTTCTGGCCGCCCGCTTCGGACTCGGACGGATGAAGAAACGCTTGATCAAGTAGACGGGGCGGCCGTCCCGTCCTTGGTTTCTTCGCTCTCGACGGCCGTCTCTTTTTCGTCCGCTTCCGCTTCCCACTCGGCCTCGGCCCCGGACAGGAGCCCTCGGGCCCGGCCGGCGGGAAGCTCCTCCACGGTCCGGAGCCTCCGCTCGATGGCCCGGCTCCGGATCTTGGCCTTATCGATGACGTCCCCCGCTTCGGTGATCTTCTTGTGGACTTTTTCGATCACATCGCCGAACTTACCGAATTCCGTCTTGACCGCGCCCAAAAGTTCCCGAATCTCGGCCGACCGCTTCTCGATGGCCAGCGACTGGAAGCCCATCTGGAGGCTGTTGAGAATCGCCAGCAGGGTCGTCGGCCCGGCGACAACGACCCGGTAATCGCGCTGGAGGACGTCGGTCAATCCGTCCCGGCGCAGGACCTCGGCGTAGAGGCCCTCCGTCGGCAGGAACATCAATCCGAAATCGGTCGTCCGGGGCGGGTCGAGATACTTCTCCTGGATCTTCTTCGCCTCGATCTTGATTTGGGCCTCGATTTTTCGGCCGGACTCCTCGACGGCGTCCGCGTTCCCCTGCTCGGCGGCCGTAAGCAGCCGCTCGTATTCCTCCTTGGGGAACTTGGCGTCGATCGGCAGCCAGAACGGCTTGTCCGGTTCGTTCCCGCGGCCCGGCAGCTTGACGGCGAATTCGACCCGGTCGGCGCTGCCCTCTTTCGTGGGGACGTTCCGGTCGAACTGGTCCGGAGTGAGGATCTGTTCAAGGAGATTCCCCAATTGAATCTCCCCCCAGGTGCCGCGCGTTTTGACATTGGACAGGACCTTCTTCAGGTCCCCCACGCCGCTGGCCAGGGTCTGCATCTCTCCCAGCCCCTTGTGAACGAGTTCCAGCCGGTCGCTGACCTGCTTGAAGGAGTCGCCCAGACGCTTCTCCAGGGTTGTCTGAAGCTTTTCATCGACCGTCCTCCTCATCTCCTCGAGCTTGGCCTCGTTTCCGGTCTGCAACTGGAGAAGCCTGGTCTCGACAACCGTCCGCAGGGCGTCGCCTTTTCGCTCGTTGGCCTCGATCAATTTTTCCAGCCGGTCTCCAAACGCGTCCAAACGCCCCTGCTGGACCTGGGTCAACCCGGTGATTTGTCCGGTCACGGAGTCGGCGACGCCCTTGAGGTTGGCCGCCACTTCCCGGCGGAGGGACGACATCTGGCCGGTCGACTCCTCGCGGTTGCGGACGAACTCGTCCCGAAGCTCTCGCTCGCCCCGCTCCTGGCCCCGTTCGATCGCATCCAGCCGGTTCGAAAGCGAGGACCATCCGGTATCCGGCCGACGCCGAACGATGAGAAGAAGAAGAATGACAGTCGTGAGGGCGAGGACAATAAGGACGATCCCGGCGATTTCGATCAGAGACATGGCCCAACCTCCGTTGGAATTCAGATAACAGATCGACGGAGGGTTGTCAAACCGGACGGGCCGGTCTTATTCGCCGATGTGGACCTGGTGCTTGACCTTGTCGAAGACGTCCAGGACCCGGTCCAGCTGGGCGTCGGTGTGAGTGGCCATGTAGCTGGTCCGAAGGCAGGAGAACTCGGGCGTGACCGCCGGGGGCAGGGCGACGTTGGCGTAGATGCCCTCGTCGAAAAAGACCTTCCAGGCCTTGAGGGCCTTGAACTGGTCGCCGATGACGATCGGGATGATGGGTGTCTCGCTCGGACCGATATTGTAGCCCATTCCCCGGAGCTCTTTCCGCATCCGAGCCCCGATGGCCGTCAGGCGGTCAACCCGTTCGGGCTCCTCCTTGAGGACGTCGAGACAAGCCAGGACCGTGGCGACACTCGCCGGGGGGGTGCTGGCGCTGAAGATGAACGGCCGGGAGAACATCTGGATCCAAGAGATGACTTCCTTCGGCCCGGCGACGAATCCGCCGACTGAAGCGAAGGATTTGCTAAAGGTTCCCATGACCAGGTCGACGTCCTTCTCCAGGCCGAAATGGGTCCCCGTGCCGCGGCCGCCGCCCAGGACGCCCAGTGAGTGGGCGTCGTCGCAGTAAAGACGGGCCCCGTAGGCCTTGCAGATCCGGATGATCTCGGGGAGCGGAGCGATGTCGCCGCCCATGCTGTAAACACCGTCGACAATGACCATCTTACTAGGCTCGGCCGGGAGGTTCTTCAAGATTTTTTCGAGGTCGGCGGTGTCGTTGTGCTTGAAATGGCGGATGCCGACGCCCTTCTGGGATTTGGCCGTCCGGACGCCGTCGACGATACTGGCGTGGACTTCCTTGTCCGTGATGATGATGTCGTTTGAGTCCATGATCGCGGGGATCGAGCCGATGTTGACCTGGAAACCGGTGCTGTAAACCAGGGCGGCTTCCTGACCGACGAAGGCCGCCAGCTTCTCCTCGAGTTCGATGTGCATGTGAAGGGTGCCGTTGAGGAACCGCGAGCCGGTGCAGCTTGTGCCGTACTTGCGAACGGCTTCGATGGCCGCTTCCTTCACTTTCGGATGGACGGTCAGACCGAGATAGTTGTTCGACCCGATCATAATGTAGTGCTTGCCGTCGATGATGGCATCCGGGCCTTCGGCCTGGTCGATGGGGATGAAGTAAGGGAAGAGGCCCATGGCCATGGCCTGCCGCGGAGTCATCGGGTAGCCGAATTTTTGGGCGCTCTCCGGATTCGAATAAAACTCCCGGCATTTTTCAAAAAGGTCCATCTCGACTTCTCCCTCTCGACCCGATTTGATTCGAACTCGTATCCGCCAACCGTCCCGCCCCGGCCCGGGGCGAGTCCATATGAAAAAACGAGTAGGATTTATAATCTATTGAAGCGGGATTGTCAATTTTTCCGGCCGCTCCAATCAAAGATATATCTCACTTCCAGAGTCCGGCGCCCATGACTTTCCAAGTCCGCTCTGCCAACCAAGGCATGATATAATGTGCCGGATTTACCCGGCCATGATAAGAAATTTTCTATTCACCGCCATCCGGAATTTTAAAAAAGCCCGCCTGATTTCCCTGATCAACATGCTGGGACTTTCCCTGGGGTTGGCCGCGTTTCTCCTGTTGACGATGTACGTGAAATTCGAGAGAAGCTACGACCGGTTCCAGCCCGACTCCGGACAGATTTACCGGCTCCGCTACGAGCGGACCGACCAGGCCGGCCAATCCGTTCGGTTCGCCTCGTGTTGCCCCCCGGCCGGGGCTCGGATTCGAACCCTCTACCCGGAGGTCGAGAAGGTTGCCCGCCTTTTCCGTTACCGGGGGACCGTCTCGTTCGAGGACAAGGCCTTCATCGAAGAGCGGATGTACTTCGCCGAGCCCGACCTTATGGCCATCTTCGCATTTCCCTTCCTCGAGGGAGACCCCCTCGAGGGGATCCGGTCCGCCCAACGGGCCTTCATCTCCGAATCCACGGCCCGCAAGTACTTCAGCCGGGAAGACCCCGTGGGCAAAACGTTCCGACTCGACAGGAAAATGGACTTCCAGGTCGCCGGCGTTTTCTCCGACATCCGTCCGGATTCCCATCTCAAGTTCGATCTTCTCCTTTCCTACCCCGACATCCATCGCCTCTACGGCGAGGAGATCGAAAACTCCTGGGGAGACAGCGGCTGGTTCACCTACCTGCGCCTCGCCCCCGGGGCCGATCCGGCGGCCCTCGAACAAAAGCTTCCGGCCCTGGTCGAAGCCGAATTCGGCGAAGCCCTTCGGGCCTACAAGCTGACCTGCCGGCTCGTGCTCCAGCCGCTCCTCGACATCCATTTGAATTCAAATTTCCAGCAGGAAATCGAAGCCAACGGCGATCGGGATGCGGTCGGGATCCTGTCGTTCATCGCCCTGTTCATTCTCCTGATCGCCTGGGCCAACTATATCAACCTCTCCACCGCACGGTCGCTGACCCGGGCCCGGGAAGTGGGCTTGCGCAAGGTGATCGGCGCCTCCCGGTTCCAGGTCGCGGTCCAATTCTTTCTTGAAACCCTGCTCGTCAACCTGGCCGCCGTCATCGGGGCCTTGATTCTCATCGCCTCCGTCCTCCCTTCTTTCATCAGGCTCAACGGACTCCCGGCCGGTTATTCTCCCTGGTCCCAGCCCTGGTTCTGGCCGATGCTGGCCGTTTTGTTCGCGGCCGGCATGATCGGATCCGGAGCCTACCCGATGATCATCCTCTCCTCGTTCCACCCGGCGGCAGTGCTTCGGGGCAAGCTGGGGAGCGGCCGCCGCGGCCTGAATCTTCGAAAAGCCATTGTCGTCTTCCAGTTCATCTGCGCCTTCGGCCTCGGCATCGGAACCACGGCCGTCATCCGCCAGGTCGCCTTCATGAAAAACGTCGATCCGGGATTTAGCCTCGACCGGAAGATTGTCCTCAGGGCTCCCCGGGTGCGGGACGAATCCTTCAGCCGTCGGCTTCCGGCTTTCAAGGACGAACTCCTTCGGAAGACGGGCGTCAACGGCATCTGCGTCACGACCGACGTGCCCGGCCGGCAGGCTTGGTGGGACGCCGGGGCGATCCGGCGGGCCGGGACCGACGACAACAAGAATTACCAGATCGTCGGCATCGACGAGGATTTCGTCGACGTGTTCGGCCTCGCGGCGGCCGCCGGGCGGAATTTCAGCCGCGAGCATCCCGGCGACGCCTCCTCCCTGCTCGTCAACGAGACCGCCGCCCGCTGGCTTGGTTTTTCAAGCCCCCGGGAAGCCATTGGGCAGCCGGTCGATTACTGGGGCAAAATTTTCACCGTCATCGGGGTCTTGAAGGACTACCATCAGCAATCACCCAAGCAGGCGTTCGAGCCGCACATCTTCCGCTACCTGCCGGAGGGCCGGGATGTGCGGGGATGGTTCGTCTTGAACGCCGAGGAGGAGGCCCTTCCCGCGCTCCTGCCCCAGCTTCGGAAGCTTTACGATGAATTTTTCCCGGGGAACGCCTTCGACCATTTCTTTCTG
>JAFGEN010000044.1 GCA_016931595.1 Candidatus Aminicenantota bacterium
ATGTCGTCATAGGTTCCGACCCAGGCGACCCAGTCCCCCTTGGTCGGGCTTTCCAGTGTCGTGTCCCGAAAACTGATGAACAACCGCCCGTCCGGAGCGTATTTCCCGCAATGGCGGTCGCCGGTCAGTGAGCCGGGAAGCTCGACGGGGGCCGTCCAGGTCGCCCCTTCGTCGCGGGAAAAAATCACATGGGAATTTTTCCGGCGGGAGTTTTCCCGGAGCAGGACGGCCAGCTCCGTTCCGTCCGGAGAGCGGAGACAACCCGGTTCGCAGAGATGGACGTCGGAACCGGTCCACACGGCTTCGGGGACCGACCAGGTCAGGCCGCCGTCGATTGAAAATGTCTTATAAAGGGTGAAGACGATAGGGTCCGTCCGTTTTCCGTCCTTCGAAAAAAACCGGCCGTCATCGTGAAACATGGCCAGGTATCGCCCCGGCGTTTTCAGCGGCTCGACGAATCCCATGACGACGATCCCCCCCCAGTCTCCGGCCGGATTTAAAGGCGACCAGCTTGAGCCGTCGTCTTCGGACACGGCCAGGCGGGCGGGATAAAGCCCGGACCAGACGATCAGACGCTTTTTCCCGGCGGCATCGACGACCCGGTGGATGGTGGGCGTTTCCAGGCTGGTCGCCCAATTGTCCGGAACCGAAAGGCGTTCGCTCCAGGACAAGCCGCCGTCGGCGCTCCGCTTATAGACGACCGGCCCGCGGCCGTGGCCTTTCGGGTAGACGGTCAGGATCGTCCGGCCGTCCTCGAGTAAAACCGTCGTCGGGTGTCCGAGGTACTGACCCGGTTCCCGGTCGACGACCGCTTGGCGGCCGGTCTCGGAAGCCAGGTCGATGAGCGGGAGGGAATAGCCGCGCGGAACACCGGCGGGCGAAGATGAGATTTTTCGAGCCCGAAAAGGGGATTCCCCGATTTCATCCATCGACACCGTCCCCGTCATGTTCGCTTCCTCGACCTTGCCTTTGAACGCCATCCGGATTTCCCCCATCGGGCCGCTCACGACAACCGTCCATTCCACCCCGTCCCCCTGGACCTTGGCGGTCGAAGCGAGCTCCCGGCCCTGCGGCGTCGTCATGACGACGTTCAAGCCGGCGTCTCCACGGACAAAGGACGTGATGTAGGTCCGTTCGCCCATCGGTGTTTCGAAGACGACTTCCCAGACGCCGGCCACATCCGCAGGAAGGACCGGACCGAAACCAAACCCGGTCCAGGCAAGCAGAACGACTCCGAGCATGCTTCCCGGGCGACGTCTTGTCTTCATAGACTCTCCTTCTCCAGCGTCCGGCGCTGAATGAACATCCCAACGCTATGGGCATACTTCAAGACGGCCTCCGGGCCTCCCGCCGATTAAAACCGAAGCGAAAGGCACGTCAGCCCTCCGTCCATTTTCCGCATTTCACTCACCTCGAGCTCGACGAGGGGAAGACCGAGGCGGGAAAGCTTCTCCTTCGCGGCGGGGAATCCCGCCGGCATGACCAGGGTTCCGTTGATCCACAGGGTGTTGGCCGCGTATTCCTCTTCCGGGTCGAGAACGATCCGTTCGTAATCGCCGAAAGCGCCGGCCCCCTCGAAGCCGGAAGCGACGGCCAGGATTCGACCGCCCAGGGTGTTGACGAACGACTTCAAATGAAGCCCGGACCCGACCGGGACGCCCGTCCAGGGGTAACCATATCCGGCGACGATCTCGCCAAGCTGCCGGGCGCCTTCGGCGTTGGTCCGTTCCGAAGTCCCGATGAAGAAACGCTCCCCAGCCCAAAGCACGTCCCCTCCATCCAAGGTTCCGGGCGGCTCGATCCGGGCGATTGTCCGGAATTCGGCAAGGGCCGGTTTCACGGTGACCGCCTCGTCCCGCCGGGAGGGCGCTCCCGGGCGGGAGATGACCGCGACCTCGGGAAGGACGACGGCCGTATCCTCTATGAAATAAGCGTCCGGGAATCCGGGCAAGGCGGGGAGTACGGCGACCTCGAGGCCAAGACGGAGGAGCGTCTCGATGTAGGCGGCATGCTGAGCGAGAAGGCGGCCGAAATCGGGCTCCCCCAAGCCGGCGGTGGTCAAGCCGGCGGCCGCGTCCGGACCGGGAGTCCGGACGATCGCCCGGCGGAACATCGCGGATTCTTTCGTCATCGGGATTCCGGAATGGAGTATATCATCCGTCCGACGGGGACTGTCAACGCAACCGGAAACGCCCGAGGATTCCCGGTGAAAAATCATGCTATACTGGAGCGGGAAAGGAACATGACCGAAGGCGCAATCGAAGCCGTCCGCCGGCTGATCTGGGATTACCGGATGACCCCGGAGGAATTCATCACCCTTCTCGACGGTGAGATCAAACCGGGCGGATTCGACCGAATTTGGGCCATGCGGCGGGCGGCCGAGGGTTTGAATTATTACGACCTTCTGGAAATTGTCGGCCTTCAGCGCCTCGCCCGGGACTGGCCGATCCTCAAGCCCACGCTGAGAAGTCAAACCCGGGCTAAAGGAATCGATTATGTCTTACGAAAACACCATTTATCCGCTCCAAGATAAGGTCCTGAGCGCGCTGGAAGGCGCGGGAACCCCTTTTTACCTGACCGGCGGTACGGCCCTTTCCAGGTGTTATTTCCACCACCGGTACTCGGACGATCTCGATTTCTTCGTCAACGACGACGACCGCTTCGGTCACGGCATGGTCACCATCCTCTCCGCCTTGACACGGGCCGCCCTTTCCGCGGAGGTTCTCATCGACGAAATCCGCTTCAAGCGGCTCATGATCGAACGAACGTTGAAGATCGAGTTCGTCAATGACGTCCCGTTTTATCTTGGAACGACGCAATCGATCCCGGGATTTCCCTTTTCGAAAGTCGACAACCTTCTGAACATCCTGGCCAACAAGATCACGGCATTCCGGGACAGGACCGAGGCCAAGGATCTCGTCGATATCCGTCAAATTGCCCTGGAAACCCGTCCCGATTGGAGGTTGATCTTTTCGGCGGCCGAATCCAAGGCGGCGGGGATTTTTCCGCCGGAAATCGCCGAAAAAATGGAGCGCTTCGACCCGGCCGGCCTCGACCGGATCGTCTGGACCGTAAGACCCGAACCAGCCGTTTTTATCGAAGATATTAGGAAAATCGCCGCCTCGATGCTGGCCGTTGTCTGATCGCCCGGTCCGATGACGGCCGTAAATTCCGGCGAGAACTCGGCAGGCGGAATCGTCCCCGCCGCCGCGGTCCTCCTGGCGGCGGTCGCCTACGCCGCGCTCGCCTTCCCGGGGCATGCGGAAATCCTGGCCGTTGTGCTCCTGGCTTCTCTTGTCCGCTCGGTTTTCGGTTTCGGCGACGCCCTTGTCGGGATGCCCCTTCTGGCCCTCTTCATCCCCATGACCTCGGCCACGCCGCTTCTGGCCCTGGTCGGACCGACGCTCGGAGCGATCCTCCTCGTCCGCGGGTGGAAGCACCTGGACCTGAAAAACACCTCGGCCTTGATCGTCGGAACACTGGCCGGAATTCCCATCGGGCTCCTGTTCCTCAAATCCATGGACAACCGATTCGTCAGTCTGGCCCTGGGCCTCCTGATCATCCTGTTTTCCTTCACCGGCCTTCTCCGGCCGGGCCGCCTGCGCCTCAAGACGGGGAAATCCGCCCCCGCCTTCGGGCTGGCGGGGGGAATCCTGGGAGCGGCCTACAACACCAACGGGCCGCCGATCGCCCTCTACGGGGCGCTGCGCGGCTGGTCGCCCGACGAATTCCGGGCCAACCTCCAAGGATATTTTCTCCCGACCGGGCTGGCGATCATGGTCGGCCAGGGCGCGGCCGGACTGTGGAGCGGGTCCGTTTTCCGGTTTTTCCTGGAATCGCTTCCGATCATGATCGCCGCCGTCTGGGCCGGGGAGAGAATCGGCCGGAAGATTCCGGCGGCGAAATTCATGCTCTGGGTCTACGGCCTGGTCTTTCTTGCCGGCGCGGCCTTGCTCCTGAAAACCCTCGGTTTGTTCGGCTGAAGGATAGAAATCTTAGAATTTTTTTTGAATCATGCAGGTTAAGCGATTTCAATCCGGCCCTCGAGATAGACACTGGCTTGGCCGGAAATTTCCACCCGGTCTCCGTTCAACCGGACGCGCAGCCACCCCCGGCGCTTGGACAGCTGCATCGCGCTCATCTCCGCTTTTCCCAGACGGGAGGCCCAGTAAGGCGTCAGGGTGGTGTGAGCGGAACCGGTGACGGGATCCTCGTCGATGCCGACCTGCGGGGCGAAAAACCGCGAGACAAAATCGACGTCATTCCCCGGCGCGGTCGCGATGATGCCCCGGGCCTCGATTTTGCCCAGCTTGCCGAAATCGGGCGAGAGGGCCTCGATCTCGGCCTGGGTTCCGTAGACCGCCAGGTAGTCGGTCTTTCCCCGGTGGAGCTCGGCGGGCTCGGCGCCGAGCGCCTCGACCAATCCAACCGGCGGCGCGACAGGCTGGTACGCATCGGCCGGAAAATCCAGGGTCAGAAGATCGCCCTCGCGGCGGACGCAAAGCCGTCCGCTTCGGGAATCGAATTCGATTTTTTCTCCGGAAAAATGTTCCTTGTTGAAAATGACGAAGGCCGAGGCCAGGGTGGCATGTCCGCAAAGGTCCACTTCCACGGCCGGGGTAAACCAACGGATCCTGAACCTCTCTCCCGTCCGGACGAAAAACGCCGTCTCGGCCAGGTTGTTCTCCATGGCGATCTTCTGCATCAGTTCGTCAGGAAGCCAGGTTTCCAGGGGGCAGACCCCGGCCGGATTTCCCCGGAAAAGCTTCGGAGTAAAGGCATCGACCTGATAAAGGCGAAGAGGCATGGCTGCGTCTCCCGCCCTCAGCGATAGATTCCGGCCGCGTCCCACTTCTTGATCGCGTCCGAGATGAGGTCGACCACACGGTCGTTGACCTTCCGGAAATAGTCCTTGGCCTGGGCCGGGTCGAACGTGGGGTAGCCCTGGCCTTTTTCATAGAGGAGAATCGAGGTCGTAACCGGGTGGGCGTAGAAAGCCCCGGCCGGCGCGGCCAGCGGCGCGGCCATCTCCGGGCGATATCGCTCGGGATGGATATGGGCGGGGACGATCGCCTGCATATACGCGGTTTCGTTGTTGCCGGCATGGCCGCCGTTTTGTTTGAACACGGCCTTGGTGATGTCGTCGGCCAGGGTCCACCAGTTGACCAGGAAGATTCGGACACGGCAGGCATTGGACACCCGGCCGGAAACCTCGTTCAGGACGGTCGTATTCCCGCCGTGGCCGTTGAGAATGATGATGTTGCGGAATCCCTGGCCGGCCAGGTTCTCCAGAATGTCCGCGGCGAAGAGGGCGTAGGCGTCTTTGGAGATCGATACAGCCCCGGGATAGGCCTTCATGTCGGCCGTCATCCCATAGTTGAGCGTCGGAGCGATCAAGGCCCCGACCCGTTCGGCGATGTCCCGGGCCATCGCCTCGGGGGCGAGGCTGTCGGTTCCGTTGGGGATGACCCCGTGCGGCTCCAAGGAACCGGTCGGAAGGAGAACGGTGTTGATCCTGGCCGGAACGAGCTCGGCGAATTCCTGCCAGCAGAGCAGGTTCATCTCCCGGGTCGTCGGGGAAGGGAGGTTGGTCTGGGCCCAGAGCGGCCCGAATAGGCAAAGCGCGGCGGTTATGGCGAGAAGGGATTTTTTCATGGCGGGACCTCCTGTCCGATCGTTCACCCCCCATCTTAGAGCATTTTCCCCCTTTTCAGAAGTCCCCCGGGAGAAACCTTCATGTATCCTGCCGCGTATTATGGTTGGGACGGCAGGATAATTCCCTCTTCAAGGGCGGGAACCTTCCCGGGAGCGGTTGCGTAAATACTGATGTCCGGGAGATGAGAGTCCCGGGCAAAACGAGAGTCGAAAAGGAGTTCGGCGATGAAAATAAAATCCCTGGCAATATTGCTGATATTGTTGCCGTCTGCCCTTCCAGCGGCGGAGAAAAAGACGAATAAAGCATACCCCCCGGGCCAGAAAGTCGTCCAGGCCATCCGTCTCCAGGAACCGGTCCAGGTGGACGGCCGCCTGGAGGAAAACGTTTGGAAACAGGCCGGGGCCGACGGATTCATCCAGAACGACCCGCAGGACGGCCAACCGTCGACCGAACCGACCGAGGTCTGGGTCGCCTTTGACGACAAGGCCCTTTACATCGCCGCTCATTGCCGGGATTCCGAGCCGGACAAGATCATCAGCCGGCTGGGCCGCCGCGATTCACAGGTCGAATCGGACTGGTTTTCCTTCGCCGTCGACCCGTATTTCGACAAACGCACGGGTTATCGGTTCGCCGTGAACCCGGCCGGGTCGATCATCGACGAGACCCTGTCCAACGACGTCGGCAGCGACAGCTCCTGGGACGGAGTCTGGGAAGCCCGGACCGCCGTCGGATCCGACGGCTGGACCGTCGAGATGAAAATCCCCTTCAACCAGATCCGGTTCGCCAAGATGGACGAATACGTCTGGGGCATCAACTTCCGCCGGGTCATCCAGCGGAAAAACGAGACGGCGACATTCTCCTGGTGTCCCAAGGACGAACAGGCCGTCGTCTCCAAGTTCGCTCGAATGGAAGGCCTTCGGGACATCTCCCCCGGGGCCCATATCGAAATCACGCCTTACACCACCGGCCAGGCCCAGTTTCGGCCGGCGGAGAAAGGCAATCCTTTTGAAAACGGCCATAAAATGATCGGCAACGCCGGGTTCGACCTCAAGCTCGGCCTGAGCAGCAACCTGACCCTGGACGCTTCCGTGAATCCCGATTTCGGCCAGGTCGAGGTCGATCCGGCCGTCGTCAACCTCTCGGCCTACGAGACGCGTTACCAGGAAAAACGCCCATTCTTCATCGAGGGCGCTTCCCTCTTCAACGGCTTCGGCCGGGGCGGCGTCTATTTCAACGCCAACATCAACTGGCCCGACCCGACCTTCTTTTACAGCCGGCGGATCGGCCGGGCGCCCCAAGGATATGTCACCCGCGACGGTTACACCTCGTTCCCCGACCGCTCGACCATCCTCGGAGCGGCCAAGCTGACCGGCAAGCTCGGCGGGTGGAACATCGGGTTCATCAATGCCCTCACCGCCCGCGAATACGCCCAGATCGATGAGGCCGGCCTCCGCTACGAGGAGGAAGTCGAGCCCTCGTCCTATTACGGCGTTCTCCGGGCCCAGAAGGACATCGCCGACGGCCGCCACGGCCTCGGATTCATGCTGACCGGCGTGGCCCGGGACATCGACGACCCGACCCTGGCCGGAATCATGAACCGGAACGCCTTCGGCCTGGCCGTGGACGGCTTTTCCTTCCTGGACTCCAAGAAGAGCTGGGTCATCGGCGGCTGGGTCGGCGGAACCCGGATCGAAGGCTCCGTCGAGGACATTCTTCGCGTTCAAAATTCCTCTATCCACTATTTCCAGCGTCCCGACGCGACCCATATCGAGCTGGACCCATCCGCGACTTCCCTCAGCGGCTGGGGGACGCGCATCAACATCGCCAAGCAGAACGGCACCTTGATCATTCTCGGCCAGATCGGAGCCTTGTCTCCGGGCTTCAACCCCAACGACGCGGGATACCAGTCCGGAGCCTCGGATGTCATCAACGTCTCCTTCCTCCCCGGCCTCAACCTGACCAAGCCGGGAAAAATCTTTCAGCAGATCCTCATCGGCGGCGGCGGCTTCGCCAACTGGGACTTCGGCGGAAACAACGTCGGCAAGGGCGGGATCGTCATCGCCGAAGGCTTGTTCCGGAATTTTTGGGGATTCGGCGCGACCCTGTTCGGCGGGGCCGGGTCGCTCAACAACCGGCAGACCCGGGGCGGTCCCCTGACCTGGAGCCCGGGCGGATTCATGGGTGAATTCCGGTTGAACACCGACGGTCGGAAGCGGCTCGTCCTGGAAGGGTACGCCAGCATTTCCGACAGCGGGCGCGACGGGCATGCCTGGACCGGGCAGCTCTCGTTCCGCTGGAAACCGGCCCCGAATGTCAGCTTCTCGATCGGCCCGATGTATTCCCGAGAGATCAATAATACCCAGTGGGTGGGAAAATTCAGCGATGAGCTGATGACCCCGACCTTCGGGAAACGCTATGTTTTCGCCCAACTCGAACAAGACATGGTCCTGGCCGAGATCCGGCTGAACTGGACGTTCACCCCGCGTTTGTCGCTCCAGGCCTATCTCCAGCCGTTCATCGCCGTCGGAGCCTACTCCCGGTTCAAGGAACTGGCCCGGCCCGGCGAATACGCCTACAACGCGTTCGGTGAAAACGGATCAGCCGTCGATTATTCCGACGGCCTTTATACCGTCGACCCCGACGGGGAAGGTCCGGCTTCATCCTTTGCTTTCGGCAATCCCGACTTCAACGTGAAGTCCCTGCGGGGCACGATCGTCCTCCGCTGGGAATATCTTCCCGGTTCGCTTCTCTATTTCGTCTGGACCCAGAACCGGGCCGACTACGCCAACCCCGGGACGCTCCGCCTCCGGAGGGACATCGGCGACCTGCTGACCGCTCCGGGAGACAATATCTTCATGATCAAGGCCTCGTACCGCTGGAGCCGGTGAGGCCGGAGAGGAGAAATGAAATGGATCTCGTGAAAATCGTATTGCGGGTCATTTTAGCTGTGAGCCTGGCCCTGGCCGCCTTCGCCGCCGGTCCCGACGTTGTCGGGACCTGGGTCGGAACAGCCGTGCTTCCCGACCAGACCCTCGACGAGGTCACCCTGGTCCTGGAAAAGAGCGAGACGGGCCTCAAGGGAAAAGTCGGCGACACGCTGGGCGTTTTATCTCAGGATACGCCGCTGACCGAAGCCTCGTTCGACGGCAAGGAGCTCAGGGTCGTTTTCCCGACCGCCGAGGGCGTAATCATCACCATCGTGATGAAGCCCGACGGCGAAAAGTTCGTCGGGATGTGGACGGACGAAGAAGGCGAATCCGGCGCGGTCGAGCTCGCCAAGAAGAAATAG
>JAFGEN010000294.1 GCA_016931595.1 Candidatus Aminicenantota bacterium
CATATCGGCCATGAATACGTCCAGAAATCGGCCCTGACCCTGGTCGACGGGTTGTTCATCAACCCGGTCATCGGGAAAAAGAAAAAAGGCGATTATCGGGACGAAGTCATCCTGGATTCCTACGAGGAGCTGATCAGGAATTATTACGTGCCCGAGCGGACGACCATGGCCATCCTGATGATGGAGATGCGCTACGCCGGACCACGGGAAGCCATCCACCACGCCGTCATCCGGAAGAATTTCGGCTGCAGCCACATCATCATCGGCCGCGACCACGCCGGAGTCGGCAACTACTACGCGCCGTTCGCGGCCCAGGAGATTTTCGCCCAGTTCCCCGACCTCGAGATCACGCCGCTCTTTTTCCGGTCATTTTTCTACTGTAAGAAATGCGGCTCGGTTGTCAGCGACAAGATCTGCCCCCACGGCAAGGAGCACCAGATCCAGTTCCGGGGGACGGAAATCCGGGACATGCTGCTTCGGGGCGAATACCCGCCGGCCGAGCTGGTCCGTCCCGAGGTGGCCAAAATCATCATGGACGAGAAGAATCCCTTCAACGAATAAAGCGGGAAACAGGGAGAAGGCCATGCGCAAAGTCCTGATCATCGGCCTCGATTGTGCTCCGGCCGAGATCGTCTTCGACCGGCGGTCGGAGTTTCCCGTCCTCAACCGCTTGATCGAAGGCGGTCATTACGGGACGATGCGGAGCTCCGACCCTCCGATCACCATTCCGGCCTGGATGGTCATGAGCACGGGCAAGGACGCCGGACGGCTGGGCCTCTACGGGTTCCGCCACCGGACCGGTCCGACCTATGACAAGATGTGGATCGCCACGTCCCTGTCGATCAAGGAGCCGGCGATGTGGGATCTCGTCGGCCGGGCCGGCGGACAAAGCATCCTGGTCTCCGTCCCGCCCAGCTACCCGCCCCGGCCGCTTTCCGGAAACCGGATCGGATGCTTCATCACCCCGGGAGCGGACAAGGACTACACCTATCCGAAAGAGCTCAAGGCCGAGATCGAGGCCGAGTTCGGCCCGTATCTGTTCGACGTGCCCTTCCGGATCGAAAACCGGGCCGAGATCCTGAAGGAAATCTACCGGATGACCGAGCAGCGTTTCGCCGTCATGCACCGCCTGATCCGGACCAAGCCCTGGGACCTCTTCATGTTCGTCGAGATCGGCGTCGACCGGGTCCAGCATGCCTTCTGGAAGTTCCACGACAAGACCCATCACCTCTACACGCCGGGAAACGAGTTCGAGTCGACAATCATCGACTATTATAAATTCGTCGACGGCAAGATCGGCGCTCTCCTGGCCGAAGCGGGCGAGGACACCGTGGTCCTGGTCGTCTCCGACCACGGGGCCAAGCGGATGAAAGGCGCCTTCTGTGTCAACGAATGGCTGATCTCCCAGGGCGACCTGGTCCTCCAGGGCAAGCCCGAGCGGGGGGCCAGCATCGAAAAGACCCCCGTCGACTGGGACAGGACGAAAGCCTGGGGCTGGGGCGGGTATTACGCCCGAATCTTCCTCAACGTCGAGGGCCGCGAGCCGAGGGGCATCGTCAAAGCCGCCGACTACGAGAAGGAGCGGGACGCCCTGGCCGAGCGCTTGAGAGGCATCCGCGGCCCGAACGGCGAGCCTTGGGCGACCCAAGTCATCAAGCCCGATCAGTATTTCGCCGAAGCCCGGGGCGACGCCCCCGACCTGATGGTTTATTTCGACGACCTGTTCTGGCGCTCGGCCGGCACTTTGGGCTGGGGGACGATGTATCTGGCTGAAAACGACACCGGTCCCGACGACGCCGTCCACGCCCAGCACGGCATGTACATTTTCTACGACCCGAGGGCCAAGGCCTCGGTCCGCAAAAACATCGATATCACCGACGTCGCCCCATCGGTCCTTCGGGCGATGGAGCTCCCCGTTCCCGGGGATATGAAGGGGAGCCCCCTTCGTTGATTTGAATAAGGAGACTTTTTCATCATGTGCGACCATCACCATCACAAAGGCGTTTCCCTGTGGTTTACCGGCCTGCCCTGTTCGGGCAAATCGGCCGTAGCCGACCGGGTCGCCGAAATCCTTAAAAACGGCGGCTACAACGTCGAGCGGCTCGACGGCGACATCGTCCGGCAGGACTTGACCCGTGACCTCGGCTTTTCCAAGGAAGACCGGGACGAAAACATCCGCCGGGTCACCTTCGTGGCCAAGCTCCTGACCCGCAACAACGTCATCGTCCTGACCTCCTTCATCTCGCCGTACAAAGCCATGCGCGAGCACGCCCGCAAGGAAATCGGCTCGTTCATGGAAATCTATGTCAACACCCCCCTGGAGGTCTGCATCCAGCGCGACGTGAAGGGGATGTACAAGAAGGCCATGGCCGGCCAGATCAAGGAATTCACCGGCGTCTCCGACCCGTACGAAATCCCGGAAAAGCCCGAGATGGTCCTCGAGTGCGGCAACGAGCCGCTCGAGGAGAGCGTCCGGAAGGTGATCCAGAAGCTCAAGGACGAGGGATTCGTGGAATGAGCCGCTATCTCGTAACGGGGGGCGCCGGCTTCATCGGCTCGCACCTGGTGGAAACGCTCCTCGAGCGGGGCCATCAGGTTTGCGTTCTTGACAACTTCCTGACGGGGAAACGGGAAAACCTGGCCCCCTTCGCCGGGCGGATCGACCTTGTCGAAGGCGACCTGCGCGACAAGGACGCCTGCGGGCGGGCTTGCGCCGGAGTCGATTACATCCTCCACGAAGGCGCCCTGCCCTCTGTTCCGAGATCTGTGGCCGATCCGTTCACGACCGACGAGATCAACGTCCGGGGGACGATCAATCTCCTCTGGGCGGCCCGCGAGTCCGGGGTCAAGCGCCTGGTTTTCGCCTCTTCCTCTTCCGTCTATGGCGACGAGCCCGGCCTGCCCAAGCGAGAAGGGATTGAGGGAAAGCCCCTCTCGCCCTACGCCGTGAGCAAATTCGCCGGGGAGAAATACCTCCAGGTGTTCGCCATGACGTATGGATTGGAGACCGTCTCCCTCCGATATTTCAATGTCTTTGGACCGCGGCAGGACCCGGCTTCGCAGTATGCGGCAGCGATCCCTCTCTTCATCACGAAGATCCTCAAGGGAGAGAGTCCGACCGTCTACGGCGACGGGGAGCAGTCGCGGGATTTCACGTTCGTGGCTAATGTGGTTGAGGGGAATCTTCTGGCCTGCACGGCCGCCGGGGCTTCGGGCGGCGTATTCAACGTCGCCTGCGCCGACCGGATCACGGTCAACGCCCTTCTCGGGCACATCAACCGGATCTTGGGGACTTCGACGGCCTCCGTTTATGTCGACCCCCGGCCGGGGGACATCAAGCATTCGTTCGCCGATATCAAGGCCGCCGAGACAGTCCTCGGGTTCCGGCCGGTCGTCGGATTCGAAGAAGGATTGAAGCGCACGATCGATTGGTACAAGGAAAGGATGGGAACCAAATGAATCAGCTCAGCCAGACGGTGTTGAAAAAAATCAAAGACAGGAAAGCCCTGGTCGGGGTGGTGGGCCTCGGCTACGTCGGGCTTCCCCTGGTCAAAGCGTTCTTGAAGAAAGGCTTCGCGGTCACCGGTTTCGATGTCGACAAGAGTAAAGTCGACATGTTGAACAAGGGGAAAAGCTACATCAAGCACGTCACGGCCTCCGATTTGCGGCCGTACATGGCCAAGCGGAAGTTCGAGGCGACGACCGACTTCGTCCTGATGGCCAAAATGGACGCGATCCTGATCTGTGTCCCGACGCCCCTGGATGCTCATCGCAATCCCGACCTGTCGTTCGTCCTGAACACGACCGAGACGATCGCCGCTCATCTTCGGAAAGGTCAGCTGGTCATTCTGGAGAGCACGACCTATCCGGGGACGACCGACGAGGACATGCTCCCGATCCTGGAACGCGGCGGCCTGAAAGGCGGAAAGGATTTCTTCCTGGCTTTTTCGCCCGAACGTGAAAACCCAGGCGATCCCGTCTATACGGCCGAAAACACTCCGAAAGTGGTCGGCGGCTTGACGGCGGACTGCCTGACCCTGGCCGATGCCCTTTATGCGCAGGTCGTTGCCCGGACGGTGCCGGTCTCTTCGACTCGAGCGGCCGAATCGGCCAAGCTCCTGGAAAACATCTTCCGCAGCGTCAACATCGCCCTGGTCAATGAGATGAAAATGATTTTCGAGAAGATGGGGATCGATGTTTGGGAAGTCATCCGGGCGGCCTCGTCCAAACCCTTCGGCTTCATGCCCTTCTATCCCGGCCCCGGCTTGGGCGGGCATTGCATCCCGATCGACCCGTTCTACCTGACCTGGAAGGCCCGGGAGGTCGACTACCAGACGAAATTCATCGAGCTGGCCGGCGAGATCAACACGAAGATGCCGTATTACGTCATCAACAAAACGCTGGAAGCGCTGGCCGAGGAGAAAAAGTCGCTCAAGGGTGCTAAAATTCTGGTCCTGGGCATCGCCTACAAGAAAGACATCGACGATCAGCGGGAGTCGCCGTCGTTGAAAATCATCAGCCTGCTGCAGCAGAAGGGGGCGAAGGTCGATTATAACGACCCCTATGTCCCGGTTTCTGAAGGCCACCGCGAATACCCGGGGATGAAGCTGCGCTCGGTGCCCTTAACGGCGGCCCGGCTGCGGAAATCCGACGCGGTGATCATCGCCACAGATCACACCTGTTACGACTTCAAGTTCATTGTAAAGAACGCCCGGCTGGTCATCGATACCCGGAACGCCGTCAAGAAGCCCCGGAAAAACGTGGTCAAAGCCTGAATTTTCATCATTGATTCATGGCCCGGATTTTGCGGAGTCTTGGCCCAGGAGTTCTCGATGAATAAAAGCTCTTATCTGTTCCTCGCCGTTATCCTCTCCTTGGGATCGATGATCCTGGCCCAGGAGAGACCTTTTCCCGTTTTTAAGGGACCCTATCTCGGCCAAACACCCCCCGGGTCGATCCCGGAAAAATTCGCGCCTGGATTCATCTCCATTTTCGGATACGATTTTGTCCCGACATTTTCTCCCGCTCTTGACGAGGTGTTCTGGGGCCACCGGCCGACGGAAGAGGGAAGCGACAACAAGCTGTATTATTCCCGCATGGTGAACGGCCGTTGGGAGAAGCCGGTCCTGGCTCCCTTCTCTTCCGGGGCCATGGAATACGAGGCTCAACTTGCGGTCGACGGAAAAACGCTTTATTTCACCCGCGATGGAGATCTGTACCTCAGCCGGAAGACCGAAACCGGCTGGAGCGAAGCCCGGGTGCTGGATCCGCCGGTGACCAAAGGCATGTGCCCGGCCGTCGCCGCCAATGGGAACCTGTATTTCACCGCCGCACGCAACAAGGTCTACGGCATCTTCTGCTCACGGTTCGCCGACGGGAGCTATCAGGAGCCTGAGATCGCGATCCGCATGGCCGCCCATTCCTGGATAGCTCCGGACGAGTCCTTCATGGTGTTCGACAAATATATTTTCAACAACGGCGTTCAAACGAGCAAGCTCTATGTCAGCTTCCGGAGGAGCGATGAAACGTGGGGCGACCCGATCGATCTCGGACGGGACGTCAACGTCAACGGCACGGAGCTCATCGCCAAGATCTCTCCGGACGGAAAATACCTCTTTTTCCAGCGGAAAGTCGACGGCGACACCGATATCTACTGGGTGGACGCCAAGATTGTCCACGATTTGAAATAAAATCGGCGTTTTCCATCAAGCCGAAGGGCGGCCCCCCGCGGAATCTCGAGGGGGGCCGCACGACGTCCCGGGACTTCATTCATAACGCAGGGCTTTGACCGGGTCGGCGTTGGCCGCCCGGAGGGAAAGAAGTCCGACCGCCGCAAAAGCCAGGGCGAGAACGGCCAGGGCGGGGAGAACGAAGTTCCAGACGGTCAGGTCCACCCGATAGGCATAGCCCTTGAGGAGGGATCGGGCCGCGAAATATCCCGCCGGCCAAGCGACGAGGTTCGCCGCGAGAACGCTCCGAGTCATTTCCCCCGACATCAGGGCGACGATACCGGGCGCCGAAGCGCCGAGGACCTTCCGGATTCCGATCTCCCTCGTCCGTCGTTCGGACATGAAGGCGGCCAAGCCCAGCAAACCGAGGACGGCGACGAAAATCCCCATCCCGGCAAAGGCCCGGAAAACTCCGGCCATCCGGCGTTCCGACCGGTATAGGCCGGCGTAGGTATCGATGAGAAACCGGTATTCGAAGGGTGTCGCCGGGCTGAATTCCCCCCAGGCCTTGCGGATGTGCTCCAGAGCGGCCGTCGTTTTCCCCCCGTCGATTCGAACGACCACGAGTCCCGTCTGGGAGTTGGAGGCCGGGTTGGCGATGTAGAACACGCAGGGATCGACTTCGTGCTGAAAGCTTCGGAAACGGGCGTCGGCGACGACGCCGATGATGACGGCGGCTTCGTCTTTTGAAGCGGAGAAGCGCTTGCCCAGGGGATCCTTGATCCCCATTCTTCGAATGGCCGTTTCATTCAGGATCACCGCGGCGTTGGAATCCGAAGCCAGATCCCTGGAAAAGTCCCGGCCTTGAAGCAGGCTCATTTTCATCGTTTCGAAATATCCGTAATCCACCCCGGTATAGACCATGTCGAGATTGTTGGCCGGGTCGCGGCCTTCCCAGTCGAAATTGCCGGAGCTTCGCCAGGTCGATTCGGCGAAGGAATAGGCTTGCCCCGAAACCGCCAGGATCGAGGGATCCTGAAGCAGGCGGGACTTGAACGCTGCATAGGACTTCCCGACGTCTCCCTTGACCGGGATTTGGACGACATCCTCCTTGACGAAACCCGGATCGGCGGCCATCATGAACCGGAACTGCCGGACGACCACGACGGTGGAGATCAAAAGGGTGAGAGAAAGGGCGAACTGAAAGGCGACGAGAAGCTTACGGAGCCGCCCTCCCTTCCGCCCGCGATCCAATTCGCGCTTAAGGGCCGAGACCGGGCGGATCGAGGAGAGAACCAAGGCCGGGTACAGTCCCGCGCCGATCCCCGTCAGCCCGATGACCGCGGCCATGACGGCCAGCGTCTCGGGACGGAGGAGGTCGAGACTCAAGGTTTTTCCCGAAAGGCGGTTGAACGCGGGGATCATGAGGGCGACCAAGCCCAGGGCCAGAGCCGCGGAAGCCCCGACGAGAAGAAGCGATTCGCCGAAGAAGCGGCGGATGACGGAGCCCCGCCCGGCCCCGACCGTCTTTCGCAATCCGACCTCCTTGGTTCTGAGCCCGAGCCGGGCCGTCGACAGGTTGACGAAATTGATGCAGGCGATGATGAGGACGAACACCGCGACGGCGGAAAAGAGGAGAACGGCCGAGGCGTCGCCCAAAACGAGTCCCGGACCCGCGCCCGCCTGGGGCGAAAGATGAATATCAGCCAGGTGTTGAAGGCGGAATTGAGCGCCGTCGACGACCTGGGGGCATTTATTCATCCGGGCGATCTCGGTGATTTTCGTCCCCAGTCCGGCCGGGTCGGCGCCGGACTTGAGAAGAAGGATCGTCGAGAAATTGAACGCCCCCCAACCCCGGCTCAAGCCCGAAAGGCGGTCGATATACTGAAACGAGTGGGCGTAATCGAATTGGAAGGTGGACGTTCTGGGTATATTCTTCAGCACGCCCCGGACGACCCAGGGCCGGCCTTCGACGTCCAGGGTTTTTCCGACCGGTTCATCCCGGCCGAAGTATTTGGCGGCCAGCGCCTCGGTCACGAGGATGTCCTCCGGCCCGCTCAAGGATTCCGCGCCTTTTCCCCGGACGAGGGGGAACGTGAGGATATCGAAAAACGCCGGATCGACGATGATCCCGCGATTCTCATAAAATGCCTTGTCTCCGAAGCGGAAGACCTTTTTCTCCTCCCAGGCGATCCGGGCGGACCATTCGACCTCCGGAAGCCCGCTTTGAACAGACTCGCCCAGGGGAGAAGGGGTTCCCGGCATTCCGTCCCATTGATATTTCGTCCAATCGGAAACGATCCGATGGATCCGGGCGCCCTTTTCGTGGAAATCGTCGAAATTCCGCTCGTCCCGGACCCAGAAGGCGATGATCAGGCAGCCGGCCATTCCGATGGCCAGGCCGGCGATCATGACCGTGGAGTAAGCGGTGTGCCGGCGAAGGCTTCGCCAGGCCATGAGAAGGTGATTTTTGAACATGGAAATCCTCCTGTGATCGAATCGAGGTTTTCTGGGAACCGGCCCAGCCCCAGGGCGGCGTGAAGCCCGGAGGCCGGCCGGCGTTATTTAAAAGACGCGTTCAACCGCGATAGAGAACTTGTCCGGTTCTTTCACCGGAACGAAGAGAAGGGCGCCTTCGGCGGCGATCTTTCCCTTGGGATCCTTCAAGACCGCCTGGTAGGCCAAGATCTGTCCGCTCGAGACGACGAGGGTGAGATTTCCCTTCAGAGACCAGGCCCCTCCGGGGCCCGGAAGCGAAGCGGTGGCGGCCCCGAAATTCAGGAGGGAAGCCTCGCCGACGGCCGTTCCCGTTTGGGACGACCGGATCCAGCCTCCGTTGGCCAGAGAATAAACAAATTCGGCGGCATCCTCGGATCCCCCCGCTTTGAACTCCGAGCTGAAGCGTTCCGGATGGCCGAGGGGCACCCGGATCTCCGCTCCCTCGGCAGACGTTGTTCCGTCGGGACGGATGAGCTTGGCTCTGCGGCCGATCAGGACATTTTCCTTCTTCTGCCAAAGGATTTCGCCGATCAGGGTCCAGGTCCCTCCCTCTCCGGGCATTTCGGCCTTGGCAAGGCCGTAGTCGAAAATGTTGGACTTGAGGGATTCCGAGTCCGTGGAATTGCGCGTGGAGCGAATGACCGCTCCTTTGATATTGAACTCGGTATAGTAAACCGGTCCCTGTCCCGCCCGTGCGGATTTCCTCCCGGGCGGGTTGGAAATATCCAGGTTGTCGAGGCTTATGATCTGTTCGGCGGGTTCGGCCGGAGACATCTCCAGGAACATGACGGCCTGCCGGCTGCCTTTGCGGGCAGCCAGGATGAGGTCGTTGGTCGCGTCGACCTTGAACGGCACGTCGCCCCCGCCGAAGCGAATCCGTCCGCTGATTTCCCTCTCCGACTTGATGAGAGAATCGGCGTCCATCTCGATGCGAAAGCCGGCGATCAGATGCGAAACCCGGGACATCGGTTCCAGAATGGAGGACATCATCGTCGCTTTGGATCCAGAGAATTTGAGGCCGCCCTTGAACACCCGTTCGATTTCTCTCTTCGCCCGCGCTTCGCTGCCGGTCCGGCCGTGGGGAACCTCAAATCGGGCGACTTGGCCTTCGGGGACTTTTGCATATTGGGTCAGGTCGGTCACTTCGGTTTCAAAGCAATAATAGCTGACCTGGACCGGGATGAGGCGGCTGCGGATCTTTTCGAGCCGGGCGCCCGCTTCCTTCCTGACCTCGGCATCCGGGTCGCTCGATTGTGTTTCTTCCAGGAGCGGAATGACTTCCCGGGTATATTTCCCGCCCAGGAGCGTTACGGCCTGCTTCCTTAAATTCGCATCGCCCTCCGTTTTAAGGAAATTCCCCAATACGTCCACGACGGTTCTTGAATCCAGGGCGAGAATCGAACGCAGAGCCGCGCTTTTTATTTGGAATCCATTTTTGCCGCCGCCGGCCACGACGTCTTCGAGGAATTTCTGTTGATCTTGATCGCCCAGAACGGCCAGGCTGCCGGCGACGGTCACCTGAAATTCGCGGGCGTCGTCCCGCCAGAGGCTTTCAGGATATTCTTTGACCAGTCGGTCCAAAGCCGTAAAGGCCCGCCGCTTCAGGTCGATGACGGAGGAAGCCTCCTTAGCCTCGCGGGCCAGGCGGTCCAGGCTTCGGGCCAGCCAGAACAGGGCCTCATCCTTCATTTTGCCGGATGGGTATGTCTTGAGGTAGGACTCCATCCCGGACCGGACGCCGGCCCAGTCCCCGGTGAAAACCAGGGCTTTCGCCTTGAAAAAAAGGTCTTGATCCTTGGTTTGGTCCGGAAGATCCGCCCTAGCTGAAAATCCGGCGAGGAGGAGGATCAATCCTCCAAGGAACATGGTTCGCAAGTGATGTTTCATGATCGGCTCCATTCACAGAGTGGTTTTCACGCCGGACAGCTCTCGCAGTTTCGAACGCATCTGACGCTCGCGGATCATCCGGTCCAGAAGGCCGGCCGATTCGCTGTCTCCGGGATTCAGGTTGGCCATGCTGACCAAGATGTGCTCCAACTCGTCCAGGAAGCCCCAGAGGGAATCGTCTCCCGTCTCCTCAGCCTTCATTTTCAGTAAATGCGTTTCGGAAATGAGCGAACGAATGCTTTGTTCCCGAAGTTCCCGGACCTCCGGAGGAAGGGGCGTTTTGCCGCGGTTTAAAAAATCGATCAGCACCGGCTCCAGGGAATCGGCGAAGGCCGGCAGGGGAGTAGCCGATTCGGACGCGCCGGCCGCCATCAGGGCCGTCTCGGGAACCGGCTGGCGGTTCCTCCGCCCGGCGAGCCAGCCCAGGACGAAGACTGTCAAAAAGGCCGCCGCGGCATACGCCCAGACTAGGCGCCGTCCGAAGGTCCGGATGACGGGTTTTTTTTCGGGGAAAGCCCCGCGGGCGATGATGTCCCAGGATTTTTCCCAATCGGGCAGGCGGGGCTCGTCGGCGATCCGGGCCGAAATCCGGAGCTCCGCCGAACGCTCCCAATCCCGGGCGCAGGATGGGCATTCGGCCAGGTGATCCCGGAGGGCTATGCTATCGGTCTCGTCCAAGTCTTCCAGGATGCCCACGGTGATCAGGTTTTTGGCTTCGTCGCAGGTCATGGCTTCCCCCAGGCGGGTTCGAATTTCTTTCGCAGCTTGCCCACGGCCCGGGCCAGCTGGGTTTTCACGTTGCTTTCGCCGCAGTCCATCCGGACGGCGATTTCCTTGATATTCAGGTGGTCCCGGAAACGCAGGTCGAAGATGATCCGCTGCCGGGGAGGGAGGCTGTCCTGGGCCGTCCGGACCAAGGCCAGGGCTCGGGATGCGGAAACCACGTTTTCCGGCGCGGGATCCGAGGATTCGGGTTCCCGGGGCAGGTCGTCCAGGGAGACAGCTCCTCGGCGTTTTTGGGACCTCATTCGCCGCAGGTGGGCGACGGCGCAATGCATGCCGATGGTCCCGATCCAGGCGGAAAAGCTCGAATCGGCGGATTCCGCATCGTATGAACTCAGGCCTTTGAACGCCCGGATGAAGGTCTCCTGCAGGACATCTTCGGCATCCTCGGCCGACCGGGTGTATCGGTAGGCCAGACGGAAGATCCTTTCCCGGTGGCCTTCGTACAGGAGACGGAAGGCGTCGCGGCTTCCCGCCCGGGCCTGTTGGATGATCTCGTTTTCGGTCACATTCTATTGAACGCCGAAACGAGGGAAAAAGTCTACAAGCGCTTACTCGAACCGCAGGGCGTCGGCCGGATTGGCGCGGGAGGCCTGAATCGTCTTATAGGAGACCGCCGCCAGGGCGATAGCCAGGGAGAACGCTGTCGCTAACAAGGCAGGCCCGATCCCCGGTTCGACCCGGTAGGCGAATTCCCGGAGCCAGCGCCCGGCCGCAAAATAAGCCAGGGGAAGTGCGATCATGTTGGCTCCCAAAACCCAGGCCAGAAACTCCCGGACCTGCAGCAAAACGATCCCGTGGGAGGAGGCTCCAAGGACCTTCCGAATGCCGATTTCCTTCGTCCTCTTTTCGGCGACAAAGGCGGCCAGGCCGACAAGCCCGAGGCAGGCGGTGAAGAGGGCCAGGATCGTGAACACGCCCAGGATGGAGCGGGTCCGGCGGTCCTGTTGGTAGAAGGCGTCGTACCGGTCATCAAGGAAGGCATAGGTGAACGGGAACAACCGGTCCGGCACGGCGGTATTCCAGGCGTCCTCCAGGAATTTGAGGGTTTCCGGAATGGCCGTCGAGCCGATTCTGATGTTCAGATAGGGAAATTGATTTCCGTCATTGGTGAAGACGATGGGCTCGATCGCCCGGCGAAGGGAGGTCTGATGGAAATCCTTCATCACCCCGATCACCGTGTAGGTTCGCGTTTCGACTTCCCCCTGGGATGACATGGCGGTCATTGTGAGGCGCCTCCCGACTGCCGGGTCGGACCCCATCGCCCGAGCCGCTGTTTCGTTGACGACCACGGCCTCGGTCCAGTCCGAAAGGATGTCCCTGGAAAAGAATCGTCCTTCGATCATCTCCGCCCGGAAGGTGTCGAGAAAGTCCGGGTCGACTTTAGATGGATAGAACGGCGTGTTGTCGTCCGGACGTTTGCCCTCCCAGGTCACCTCGGGCGCCGTTCTCAGGTTGGTTCCCGGCGGGACCGACTGGCTTGCATTCAGAATCTTTGGGTTGGAATAAACGGCATCCAGAAAGCTTTGTCTGGGCGGGATGGCCAGGGTGACGACCTGATGTGTATCGATCCCAAGGCTCTTTGTCCGGATGAAGCGCATCTGCATATCGACGACGATGGACCCGAAGATGAAGAATGCGGTCAAGCCGAATTGGAGAAGGACGAGGCCTTTTCGCAACGCGGCATGTCCCCGTTCTCCTCCGGCGAAGGTTCCCTTGAGCACCCGGGCCGGTTGAAAGGCGGCGAGGTAAACAGCCGGATAACCTCCGGCCAGAAGCCCCGAAAAAAGGGTGACGCCGGCGATAGCCGCCAGAAGCCCCGGCCGAAAGACCCGGGTGAAGGAGAGGATTTTCCCCGAGAGACCGTTGAACAGCGGCAGGAACGCCCAGAGCAGGAGCAGGGCCAGGGCGAGTCCAAGGAAGGAGAGGATGATGGATTCGCCCAGGAATTGGCGGACGAGATCGGCCCGGCGGGCGCCGGTGACTTTTCGCATGCCGACTTCCTTGGCCCGGTTGGCCGAGCGGGCCGTGGCCAGGTTCATGAAATTGATGCAGGCCAGAAGGAGGATGGCCGAGGCCGCGATCGCAAACAAAGCCAGGATCGAGGCGCTTCCCTGATGATAATTGTTCAGGTCGAAGGCAAAATCCGACTTCAAATGGATGTCTTTGAGGGGCTGAAGGCGGAGGCTGACGTTGGTCTTGTTCATTTTTCGGGACAGGAAACCCGACATCTTGGCCGCCGTCTCGGCCGGGACTGTTTGCGGCGCCAGGCGGATATAACTGGAGAAGAAGCGGCTGTCCCAACCGGCGAAGTTGACATGGTGGTATTCATGCATATTGACGGCCGGGATTACGCAGGCGAAATGGAGATGGGAGTTGTCCGGAATGTCCTTGATCATCCCGGTCACGGTATAAGGATCGCGGCCAATGTTCAAAAGCTTGCCCAGCGGATCCTCGTCCCCGAAGAACCTGCGAGCCAGGCTTTCCGTGACGACGATGGACCTTGGCTCAATCAGGGACGTCTTCGGATTCCCCCTGATGAACGGGAAGGTGAAGAACGTGAAGAAGGACGGGTCGGCGATGCCGATGACTTCGGTGAAGGAGACCTGATCCCCAAGCCGGACGCCATAGTTGTTGTTGGTCCGAAAGCGGCAAAAATCCGCGACCTCGGGGAATTCGTCCTTGAGAGCGGGCGCGGCGGGCGTCGGAGCCCGGGCGTCGAGGATGGACGCGTTCTCGTTCCGGGCTTCGGTTATGAGGCGGTAAATCGAGTCGCCGTCGCGGTGAAAACGGTCGAACCCCGTTTCCTCCGCGATCCAAAGCATCATCAGAATCGAGCAAGCCAAGCCGACGGCCAGCCCGGCGATGTTGATGAAGGCATAGCCTTTTTGGCGGCGGATCTTGCGCAATGCGACCTGAACATAATTCCAAAGAAGGGCCGGAACGAACCGGGGCGGCTGCCAGGGCGGACGGGGGGACCGGCGGGTCCTCATGGCTTTATAGAATTCCCGGCCGGAGTCGGCAGCCGGCCCCATGGCCGCGGCGGCTTTCCGGAAGGCCGATTCGGGGTCGTTGCCGGCGGAAACGAATCCCTCGATTTCATCCTGAAGCGCGGTTTCGAGTTCCGCCGCCTGGCCGTCCTCGAGGGCAGGATTTCGGCGAAGGGACTTCTTCCATTCGGCTATGGCGTGTTCAAGGTTGAACATGTTCATCGTCTCCTCCGCTCAATCGACGGCCGTCATCGGACCCAGAAGCTTCCGCAGCGCGTTTTGGACGTTGCGCCAGCGGGCTTTTTCCTCGGCCAGTTCGTCCCGGCCGTGTTCGGTCAGGGTGTAATACTTCCGCATCCGGTTCTCGGGCGATGTTTTCCACTCGGACCTGATCAAGCCTTCCCGTTCCATTTGATTGAGGAGGGGATAGAGCATGGTATGGGACCACTCGAGCGTTCCCCCCGAAACCCGGCGGACGCGCTTGATGATTTGATAGCCGTAGCTTTCGCCGGAAAGAAGCAGGGACAGAATGACCGCCTTGGCCGGGGCGGCGATGAGATCCTTGGAGCTCATTATGAACCTCCTTTGAGGCATATGTCAGGATTGATACATATGCAAGAGTTATGCCATAAACGGGTGACCTGTTGACCGGGGTTCGAGTGTGAAAGGGGCCGACGACCGTTCGAACATGAACGAATTCTGTCCGGAAGCGAACGAGGGAAGGGGGCTAAATACTCCCGATTTTCATAACCATTTCGAGCTTTTGAGAAACTCCTCCTCGGTCAATCCGCCGGATCCCCACCCGTTTAGAATCTCCTGCCGTTCCGCCGCGACCATCTCCAATCCCACGGTCAGCCGCTCGTTCTGCTCAAACAGGGCCCGGATGATCCGGTCCTGGATCTCGTGGGTTGGAAGGGAATCGTGCGATTCCCCGATGAGGATGAAAGGAACCGGCTTCATCTCACGGATCATATCTTCGAAGGAGAGGGGGTTCCCGGTCGCCATGGAAACAATCTGTCCCGGAACGATCTCAACCGTTTGATCCTTGAATCCCGGGTCGCCAAAGGCGAAGAGCCAACGCGGGTCGAGCGTCTGGCCCGAGATTCCATGGGACAGGAGGAAAAGAAAGGCCAGACCCGATGGGAGCTTCGCCTGCTTCTTCATGGCCTCTCTATTGTAATGGTCCATCCCCGGCGGTCAAGCGTCCGAACGCGGCTGAGCCTTGACAGCGGTTTGCGCCTGGAAATATGATGGTTCCGCCGGAATTTCACAGGGTTCATGTGGAATATTTCAGGAGGTCTTCGTGAAGAAGAATTCGCCCCCTCAGAGGAAGAATCCGTCATATAGACCGCCGAACAAGACCGCCGCTCCCGCCCCGAAACCGCCCGAGGCGGTCGTCTGGTGCAATAATTCCGGGATCATCACCAAGGTCGGCCTGGGATTTACGGCCCTCTTCGGATATTCCCGGAAGGAGTGCCTGGGACATTCCCTGGACGAGCTGATCGTTCCCCGGGAGATTCGAAAAAAGTCGGTCGGCTGGACCCGCCAGGTCATGCATGGAAAGACGCTCTTGTTGGAGGGTTCTCGTCAGAAAAAGGATGGATCAATCATTGAAACGACGATCGAAGCCTATCCGGTCGTCGTCAACCATAAGCATGTCGGATTCAAGGCCGTTTATCGGGACGTCACCGACCAGAAGCGGGCCGCCGAAGCCTTCCGCCTGGAAAAGGCTTACCTCGAGGAACTGATCGAAACGGCTCCCGAAGGCATTCTGGCCCTGGACGAGAACAGCATGGTGTCGCGGGTCAACGGAGAGTTTCTTCGGATGTTCGGATACAAGGATTACGAGGTCATCGGCAAGCCGGTCGACGATCTGATCGTTCCCGATCACCTGAAACACGAGGGGAAGAAGCTTCATGGAATCGCTTCCGGCGGCCGGCGGTTCGTCAAGGAATCCGTCCGCAGGCGCAAGGACGGGAGCCTGATCGAGGTCTCGATCATCGGCTCGCCGATCGTCGTCGAGGGCCGGACCATCGGTTCTTACGCCATTTACCGCGATGTCACCGAGCGAAAAAACGCCGAGCGCGCCATTCGGGAATCGGAACAGAGGTACCGGGCGTTTTTCGACAACGTCCCGGTCGGAATTTTTCAAACGACCCAGGACGGCCGGTACCTCGAGGCCAACGCGGCCCACCTCCAGATTTTCGGCTTTCCCGACATCGAGACCCTGAGAAAGATGACCGCGGCCGACCTCTACGCGGACCCCTCGGCCCGGGAGAAATGGGTGGAAATGATGGACCGGGAGAACGTCGTCAAGGCCCAGGTCTACCATTACACCGGCAAGGACGGCCGGACCATATGGACCAGGGAAAGCGCCCGGACGGTCCGCGACGAGAACGGCCGGCTCCTCTACTACGAGGGCACGGTCGAGGATATCACCGCCCTCAAGGAAGCGGAAGCCAGGGAGGCGGAGAGGATGGTCGAGATCGCCCGGGTCAACGGGGAGCTTCGGGCGGCCAACGAGGAAGCCGAACGGGCTCGGGCCGTGGCCGAAGCGGCCAGCCAGGCCAAGGGCATGTTTCTGGCCCGAATGAGCCACGAGATTCGGACGCCGATGAATTCGGTCATCGGGTTTTCCGATATGCTGTTGGACACCGCCCTCACCGAGGAGCAGGCCGAATTCGTCCGCAATATCACCAAAAGCGGAGAGGCCCTCCTGGCCTTGATCAACGAAATTCTGGACTTCTCCAAGATCGAGGCCGGCCAGCTGGCCTTCCAAAACATCGACTTCGACCCGGAGGTCACGGCCTTCGATGTCTGTGCCCTGACACAGCCGCGGCTGGGGAACCGGCCGGTAGAAGTCCTTTGCCGGGTTTCGGACAACCTGCCCGGATTCATCAAGAGCGACCCGACCCGGATCCGCCAGGTGCTGCTCAACCTGATGAGCAACGCGGTCAAGTTCACCCATAAAGGGGAGATCGAGCTGGCCATCGATGTCGAGGAAGAAACGGACACCCGGATCAAACTCCATACGAAGGTCCGCGATACCGGAATCGGAATCCCGAAAGACAAGCTGGATACCGTCTTCGAGCTATTCCAGCAGGGCGACGGATCGATCACCCGCAAGTACGGCGGCACCGGCCTGGGGCTGGCCATCTGCCGCCAGATCGCCCGGCACATGGAGGGGCAGGTCTGGGTGGAAAGCGAACTGGAGAAGGGCAGCACCTTTCACTTTACCGCCTGGGTCGACAAGTCGGACAAGACCGTGGCCAAGCAGCCGCCCGTTCGAACCCTGGAAGGCAAGAGAGCCCTGCTGATCGACGACAACGAGAACAACCTGAATATTCTGGAGCATACCCTTGGCTTGTGGGGGATGAGGACTGAAAAGGCCCGGACCGGACTGGAGGTCATTCCGGCCTTGCGGACGGCCGTCGAGCAGAGCGACCCCTTCGATCTCTGCGTCCTGGACATCCAGATGCCCGACCTGAGCGGATACGAAGTCTCCAAGCTCATCCGCGAGGACGCCGACCCGAAGCTCGCGTCCGTCAAGGTCCTCGCCTTCTCCTCGTCGGTCTCCCGGCGCCTGAAGGCCTTCAAGGAATCGGGCTTCGACGGATTTCTGCCCAAGCCGATCCAGCGCCACAAGCTGATGATGATGCTCAAGCGCCTGCTGGGGGAAGCGGTCGAGGCGTCGGAGTCCGAGGAGGAGAAGGAACAGGAGGCGATGCTGACCCAGCACACCCTGGCCGAGGAGGCCAAACATTCGGTCCGCATTCTCCTGGCCGAGGACAACCCGATGAATCAGAAGCTGGCCCAATTCATGCTGACCAAGGCCGGCTATCACCTCATGATCGCGGGCAACGGTCGCGAGGCGGTGGAGAAATACGTCGCCGAGCCCGAGCGGTATGACCTGATTTTCATGGATGTCCATATGCCCGAGGTGGACGGCCTGGAAGCCACCCGGATCCTCCGCAACCGCGGCTTCAAGGACACGCCGATCATCGCCATGACGGCCGATGCGATGAAAGAGGACCGGGACAAATGCCTCGAAAGCGGGATGAACGACTACTTATCCAAGCCGATCAAGCGGGATGAGGTCTTCGCCATGGTCAGGAAGTGGGTTTTCCGGGAAGCGTCCTGATGGCAGGCGCTCCGCTCCGTCAGCGGAGGAATTTTTTCAAAACATCGGCCAGGCGGTCGACGTCGACGGGCTTGGTCAAGTAATCGTCCATTCCGGCGGCCATGCCGAGATCCCGCTCGTTGTCCAGGGCATGGGCGGTCAAGGCGACGACCGGGACATCGATTTTCCTCTCCCGGATCAGCCGGGTCGCCTCCAGGCCGCTCATGACAGGCATCTGGATATCCATGAGGATCAAGTCGTAGGATTTCTTGGCCAGGACTTCGAGCGCTTCGGCGCCGTTTCCGGCAATGTCCACTTCGAGTCCCATTTTCTGAAGGAGCCGGGCGATGAGCTTCTGGTTAACGGCGTTGTCCTCGACGAGAAGGATGGAGCTTGTCTCCGCCCGCGGCCGCGGGTGAGGACGAGTCGGGGCCGGCTTCGCCGGAGCGGCGGCCGGAGGAAGCTTGATCGTGTAGTGGAAAACGCAGCCCGGAGTCTCTGCGGGCGCTTCGGGATTGGGGCTCTCGGTCCAGATCCTCCCGCCCATCAACTCGACGAGGTGCCGGGCGATCGCCGTTCCCAGCCCTGTTCCTCCGTATTTACGGGAAAAGGACGAGTCGACCTGGGAAAACGGCTCGAATAAAAGGCAAAGCTTATCGGCCGGGATGCCGATGCCCGTGTCGGCGACCCGAATGTGAAGGCCGCCCGGTTCGGGAAAAGCCTCGACCGCGATGCCGCCCCGGGCAGTGAATTTTACGGCGTTGTCCAGGATATTCGAAAAGATCTGCTTGAACCGTTCCTCGTCCCCCCGGACAAAGCCATGGATCCCCTGGTGGAACACGGTCCGCAGAGCGAGTCCCTTTTCCTCCGCAAGCCGCTGGAAGGGAAGGAGAGCCTGCCGCAGAGCCTCAACCGGGGTAAACTCCTTGTCCTGGAGCCCGAGCTGGCCGGCCCCCAACCGGGTCAGGTCGATCAGGGATTCGACGATGCGCATCAAGGATTTTCCCGAGGACCGGATGATTTCCAGCAATTCCCCTTGCGTCTCCGAGACTTTGGTCATATCCATCAGGGCGACGGCCGAAAGGATGCCGTTCATCGGGGTTTTCAGCTCGTGGGAGATATTGGCCAGGAACTGGCTCTTGAGCCGTGACGCTTCATCGGCCGACTCCTTGCTTTTCATGATCTCGCGCTCGATCCGTTTTCGGGCGGTGATGTCGATCATGCTGCCTTCGTAGAAGCCGATCCGTCCTTCGGCGTCCCGGATGACCCGGGCGTAATCCTCAACCCAGATCTCGCGTCCGTCATAGCGGCGAAGGGAAAATTCATACCGGCGGACGTCGCCGACCTGGAGGAGAACCTTGGTTTCCTCCTCCCGGTGACCGGGGTTGATGAACAGGTCGGGAACCCTGATGGACATGAGGGTTTCCAGGTCCGGGAACCCCAGCATGGAGATCAAGGCATCGTTGGCTAGGAGGATCCGGCCGTCCGGCGTCGAGCGATAGAGGCCGATCGGGATGCTGTTGAAAAGGACTTTAAATTCTTTCGGACGGGCCACGGTATACTCGTCGCCGTAGCTGCCGGCCGTCTTTTTCCCCTTCATCACCGCCCATTCTAGCGATGGAGGCCGCCGAGGTCAAGGACGTTGGGGAAAATCATCCCAGGCGCTCCCCAGCCCCGTGAGCAAGGCCGCGTACATCGCGATCCCCAGGCGGAGGTTTCCGATCCTCAAGTTTTCGTTCGGGGAGTGCTGGTTGTTGTCGTGATTGGCGATGGGGAAGAGGGCGATGGGAAGGCCGAGGATCCGGTCGAAAAGCTCCATCGGGATACTCCCGCCGAGAGCCGGCATGACGATGATCGACCCGCCCGAGGCGGGTTCGAGGGTGTGGACGAGGGCTTGGGAAAACGGCGCATCGAGCGGCGCCCGGTAGGCGGGATACCTGCCCTCCCATTCTAAAAGAACGAGCCGCGGCATTCGGCGTTTCATTTCCGCGTCGGGCGGTTCATGGACGACCGTCCAGCCCAACCCGGTCAAATGCGACTCGACGAGAGTCCGGACCCGTTCAGGCTTCTGGTCGGCGACGAGACGGAAATCGAACGAAGCTCGGGCTTCGGAGGGAACTGCGTTGGGTGCCTTGGCTCCCACGGCCCCGGAGGCCAGGCCGCGGACATTGAGGGCCGGGCGCAAAATGAGCTCCTCGAGCCGGGCCCCGGCGCCCTCGCTCCAGCCCAGGTCGAATTCGGCAAGAAGGCCGGTTTCGACCCGTGGAATTCCGGCCAGGGCATTCCGGTCGGCCTCGGTGAGCGGCCGGACGTCGTCGTAGAATCCGGGGACCAGAATTTTTCCTTCGGGATTGCGCAGAGAGGCGATCAGACCGGCCAGTTGGGCCGCGGGATTCGGGGCCCAGTTCCCGTAATGGCCGCTGTGGAGGCCATGGTTGGGGCCGAATACGGTCATCTCCAAGCCCATGACTCCCCGGGCACCGAAGACCACCTGCGGTTGGCGCGTTTGATGGGCCGGTCCGTCGCAGAGGATCAGGCCGTCGGCCTGGAAAAGATCCTTATGGGCCGCGAGGATTGTTTCGAGGTGCGGTGAGCCGGCCTCCTCCTCGCCCTCGAAGAGCGTCTTGATATTGACCGAGAGGGCCCCTCCGGAGGCTTTCACCCGGTCCAGGGCGGCCATGAAGGCCACGATCGTTCCTTTATCGTCGCTTGCGCCCCGGCCGTAGAGAAACCAGTCGTCCCCCTCGGCCCCGGGCGGAAGTTGGTCCAAGGAAACCGCGGGCGCACCGGACTCGAGTGTTCCCGAGCGGAGGACCGCCGTCCATGGATCGCTCGCCCAACGCTCCGGCTCGACGGGTTGTCCGTCGTAATGGGCGTAGATAAGGAGTGTCCGCGTCGCACCCGGAGCGGCCAGCTCGCCGTAGACGACCGGAGGAGCGCCCGCTTCCTCGATGAGACGGGTTTGGATGCCCCGCTTCTCCATCATCGCGGCCAGGCGCTCGGCGTTTTTCCGAATGTTGACCGTGTCGGAGGCGACGCATGGAATGGATAGAAACTCGGCCAACTCGGCCAGCCCGGGCTCGGCCGGTACGGCGGCCGGCTCGGGAACAGCCGATTCCCGGCATCCGGTAGAAACGAGCAGGAGGATGCCGCAGAGAGCCGGCCACACCGGGTACCGATGCATAAATGGACGATTCATCGTCGAACGGGTCATGTTGATCTCCGATCCCAAAAAGAGTCGGTTATCTCTCCGCCGCGAGGCCGCGGCGGTCTTCCCCCTAAAACAGGGGGAAGCGATAGCCCCGCAAACATTGTAATGAGATTCATCGAAAAAATGAAATCCAATAAGAAGCGAAGCGGCGTTCGAGCGGTCAATTTTGGGGCGGCCGCGGCGTTCGGCGCCGGCGGCGGGGCCGCCGTCTTTTTGTCTTTTCCGGCTGTGCTGTCTCCCCGCCGGGTTGGGGATGGCCGAAAAGCTCGCGCGGGACGTCGTCCGGTCCGGGCAGAACGCCCCGCTCGATCAGCCAATAAACACGGAAGGCGGAGGAAAACAGGGCTTGGCGCCCCAGGGAGAGACTCGGCCGGTTGAGCCGGAACGCTTTCCCGATCCGGGCAATGAGCGTCAGGAGGTGAACGACATCCGCGCGCATCTTCTTGGGGAACACGGCCTGGGTTCCGGCGCTTTCGAAAGCCCGGTCCAGAATCGGACTCATGTCTCCCTCTTTCCCGTTAAAAAAAGACTCAGCCCAAGGCCAGAAAAATAGGGCGTACATTTCCTCCCTGATCAGGGCGGCCCCGTCTTTCTGGACCCGGTCCTTGACGTCGAGAAGGCCGCGGAGGCGGTTATAGAGAACGTCATCGTTCTCGAAATCCTCACCGAATCCGCCCAGGATGTGGCGGAGGAGGCCGTGGGCTCGAAGGGCGTCCACGACCGGCCGGGTCTTTTCAACGAACTCCTTGTTGAGTTCCTCGTAAAGCCGGGCCGCAGCGCATTTCCCCAGCAAGGGGGAGAAGGCCGGGATCGCCCGGGCCGTTTCCTCCTCGAGCGTGAAGCCGAGCCGGGCGGCATAGCGGACGACCCGCCAGATGCGGACCGGGTCTTCGGTATAGCGGACCGCGGGGTCGCCGATGATCCGGACGCGGCGGGCGGCCAGGTCTTCAACCCCCCCGGCATAATCGATGACTTCCCCCGTTTGGGCGTCGTAATAAAGGGCGTTGATCGTCACATCCCGCCGGAAGGAGTCCTCCCGAGGCGTTCCGTACAGAAGCTCGGGCGGGACTCGTTCGCCCGGCGCGGGGGCCTCTTCTCCGGTCAGGTCGCGCCGGAAGGTGGCCACCTCGATGATTTTATTGCCGGGGAAGTGGACGTGGGCCAGCCGAAAGCGGCGGCCGATAATGAAGACGTTGGCGAAACGCTTCTTGATCTGTCCCGGCCTGGCGTCGGTGACGATGTCGAAATCCTTCGGCTTTCGTCCGAGGAGGAGGTCCCGGACCGCCCCGCCGCAGAGATAGGCGAGGAAGCCCATCCGGTTGAGGCGGGCGATAATTTTCAGGGCGTCCGGGTCCACGTCCTCGCGCTTGAGGCAGTGTTCGGACGCCGACAAGACGCGGATTGTCACGGTCATGGGTTTGATTTCCTTTGGGAAAAATTGAATCCCCGGACGGTCAGAACGTGCGGAGAGAAGTCGGTTTCCAGGACCAGGAGCGTCTCTTCCCGAATGCGTTCGACCTCAAACGGCGCTGCCCGTCCGTCCAGGAGAACAACGAGGCCGGCCTTGCCCGGCGGCTCCGGGAGAAGAAGACGGAGACGGCCGGGACGCCGGACCGAGCTTTCAAAACGGAAGGTGAGGCGGCCCCGCTCCGGATCCCAGGCGGATTCGTATGCGACGGAAACATCCGCCGCCGGAAGACGGAAAAAAACCTTGGCGCCGTCTTTTCCCAGGCGAGGTTCCAGGTTGCAGGAGTTCCGGGTCAGGCGGATGCCGAAATACCCTTCCGCGGCGGCCAGGGCCAGGCTGCCGGCGCTCCCGGTGAACGCGGAACTGCCGCGGCCGCTTCCGTCGGGCGCGTTCCATTCGTGCAGACCGCCCGCGGCCAGGTTTTTTCGAGCGATCGCGATCAGGGCGGCCCTGGCTTCGGCCGAAAATCCCCGGTCGAACATCGCCCGGATCAACTTTCCGGCGAACCAGTCCCAAAGGCCGCCGTTCTGGTATTCGTAGGGATCGTCGACCATCGGATGCTTGAACGTGCCCCGGGGATAGGGAGGAAGAAGGACCGCTCCGATGGTCGGCATTCGGAAGGATGACTGGCGGTCGAGAGCCGTCCGGATGATCCGGGCCGCCTTGGTTTCGCCTGCCAGTCCGGAAAGTATCGCCTCCGTGTTGCCCCCCAGGGCGAACATCTCGTCCTCGTCGAAACCGTGGCGGAGGGAATCCAAATGGATGTGGACGCGATAGAATCCGCGGTCTTCCTGCCAGAGGAGGCGATCTGCGGCCGACCGGACATCCTCGGCCCGGCCCATCCAGAACCCGGCCCGCACGGTCCGGCCTTCGCCCTGTAGGAGCCCGGCCAGGGCCCGGGCCGCCCCGTAGAACATGCTCTGGTCGTAGATGTCGCAGGTCCAATGAGTGTCCGCGTCGACATAGACGGCGGTCCGGTCGGAGTCCTCCAGGCCGACATCTCCCCAATCGGCGGTGTGGGCGCCCTTGATCAATCCCCGCCCGGCCTCAAACCGGTTGTTCAGGACGAAGGCCAGGGCGGAATCCAGCCGGTCCAGGATCGTCCGGCCGTCGATTTTTTTCCCCAGCCACTCGGGGCCGATGATCCGCACGGCCTGTTCGGCGGCCAGGACCATGGATGCTTCCTGGTCGGTCTCGGTCGTATTCTTGTCGATGCTTCTCCGGACATCGACCCAGTCGGGAAGGCCGCCGTCGGGTCCCTGAAAGGACAGAATCTCCTCGAGCCCAGAGACAAGCGAATCCCTGGAATCGTAATACTTGGCCGCGGGGAGGATCGTGGCCAGGTCCCGGATCCAAACTTGGGGATAAAGGCTCCCGGCCGAAAAGCCTTCGACCCGGCCGGTCTTCCCGGGGAACGCGACGCGGTTTCGGCCAAGCGTCGCCCGGACAAGGCGCCAAAGCGGCTGGAGCTCGGGAATGCTCGAGCGGAACGTCGTCGTCCTCGGAACGGGATCCTCCGGGGCGGCAAGGGCTGAAAGAACCAGGACCGTCCCGGCGATCTTCGGGAGCCGCCGCCGTCTGTCCGGGTTCAGCATATCCGGGGAAGCAGTTCCGAGGTGAGGGGCTCGAGCAGGCGCAGGCCTCCGCTTTGCGTCCGAAGGAGAAGCTCGCCCGGCCGGCCGACCGTCTTTTCCGCCCGGCCGATGACCGCCGCCCTTCGCCCTCCGGGATGGCGGCGGATGGTTTCCAGGACGCCTGTCGCCCGGTTTTCCGGAACGGCCAGGACAGCACGGCCCTCGCAGGCCAGGAAGAGTGGGTCGATGCCCAGCAGCCCGGCCGCCGACCTGGCCGCGGTCGATAAAGGGATATCCTTCTCTTCGATGAGCAGGGGGCAGGGGACATCGGCGGCCAGCTCTGAGAGGATGGTGGCCAGACCGCCGCGGGTAATGTCGCGCATCCAGCGGACGCCCTTCTTCCACAGGGGAAGCAGGAATGTCAGCGGAGCGCAGTCGCTTTTAACCGGATTCTCGAATCCAAACTCGCCCCGGGCGGCCAGGATGGCCAGGCTGTGTTCGCCCAGGGTGCCGGTGAGGATGAGCTTGTCCCCCGGCCGGACGGACTTCGGTTTCGGCGCGGCGACGACCCGACCGATTCCCGATGTGTTGATGTACAGGCCGTCGCCCTGGCCGCGGCGGACGACCTTGGTATCGCCGGTGACGATGAGGACGCCGGCCCGATCGGCGGCTTTTCTGATCGTCCGAAGGATGCGCTCGAGAGCGGCGGTTTCCAGGCCTTCCTCGATGATCAGGGCCAGCGAGAGGAAGAGAGGCTCGGCCCCGGAAACGACGAGGTCGTTGACCGTGCCGTTGACCGCCAGGTCGCCGATGTTCCCGCCGGGAAAAAAAATCGGGTCGACGACGTAGCTGTCGGTCGTAAAGGCGAGTTTTCCGGGCAGGAGGGCGGAGTCCAGGAGGGGGGCTAGGCGGGCGTTCCCGAAGATCGGCAGAATCGTCCGGGAGATGAAATCGCGCATCGTCTTTCCGCCGCCGCCCAGCTCCAGGCTGATTTTTTCCATGGGTTTCAGGGCGTCCTTTTCGCGGCCCGAAGGGGGCCGCGGTATTTGTGATGGACCAGGCAGGCTCCTTCGAGCGAAACCATGCACGGGCCCCTCGGATGGTCGGGGGTGCACATCCGTCCGAACAAAGCGCATTGAGGAGGGGAGATCACGCCGCGCAAAACGTCTCCGCAGCGGCAGCCCGGCGCATCTGAAGCATCCCCGGCCGGGTGGAGGCCGTACTTGACCGCGGCGTCGACCGCGGAGGAGCGCGGCTTGAAGCGAAGGCCGCTTTGCGGGATCAGCCCCAGCCCCCGCCAGACGGCGTCGGCCGGCTCGAGTTCGGAATCCATCACCTCGCGCGCGGCCGGATTCCCCTCTGTCCGGACGACGCGGGGGTAGGCGTTATCCACCCGGGGCCGGTCGTCGCGGATCTGTTCCAGGATGGAACGGACGGCCAGGAGAATGTCGGCCGGTTCGAAGCCGGCGACCGCTCCGGGAAGGCCGAATTCCCGGGCGACGAAGGCATACGGAGCGAGGCCGATGATCGCGCTCACGTGGCCGGGGTAGAGGAATCCGGAGATCCGGGCTTCCCCCGACGTCAGGATGGCCCGAAGCGGGGGAGGAATGGTCCAAAACGCCGTCAGGACGGAAAAACGGGTCCGTTTTTCGGCCATGGCCCTCTTGGCCGTCACCACGATCGCCGGGATCGTCGTCTCGAATCCGGCCCCGAAGAAAACCACATCCCGGCCGGTGTTGCGGCGGGCCAGGTCGAGGGCTTCGGCCGGAGAATAGACGATTTTCACGGCCGAGCCCGGGGCGGGGACCGCGGTCTGAAGCGACCCGATCCGGGTGGGAATCCGGGTCATATCTCCGAACGTGGCCAAGACGAAATTCTCCCGTCCGGTGACCAGCCCGATGGCCGCTTCGTGAAATCCGTCCGGTGTGATGCAGACGGGGCAGCCCGGCCCCGAAACCATCTCCACGCCGGCTCCTCGCAGAAGATTCTTGAGACCATGACGATGGATCGCCATGGTATGCGTCCCGCAGACTTCCATCAAGCGGACCGGTTTGGAGGTTTTTGCGGCCAAGGCGGCGATTTCGGCCAGCAATCCGGCCGTCACCCGGCGGTCATGATATAAATCGGTCGTCATCGGACGCTTTCTGGACCTCCCGCAGCATGGCCAGGGTTTCCCGGGCTTCCTTCTCGTCCAGGCGGGAGATGGCGAAACCCGCGTGGACGATGACCCAGTCTCCGACCCGGATGTCCTTGAGCAGGGCGAAATTCGCCCCAATTTTCGTCCCCATATAATCCACTTTTCCGGTATCGTCCGAGGAGTCGAGAGCGATGACGCGGACGGGAATGGCCAGGCACATGTTCACCTCTTTGGAAGGACATAGGATACCAGAACCCGGCCTTCGAATCCACGTGTGGACGGGCGGCCGGGGCTCCGCTATACTACTCCCATGCTCAAAGGCCTGGAAGGCTGGCTCGCGGATGGAAGCGAAGAAGCCCGTCTGGCTGCCCGCCTGATTGCGGACCGGATGCCCCGTCATGTGGCCGTGATCATGGACGGCAACGGCCGTTGGGCCGGCGAGCGCGGCCTGCCCCGGACGGAGGGACACAAGGCCGCGGCAGCGTCGGTCCGGGAAATCGTTGAAACGGGGGCCCGTTTGGGTCTGGAGGTTCTCTCTTTATTTGCCTTTTCCACGGAGAACTGGAAGCGCCCGGCCGGAGAAATCAGGATGCTGATGAATCTCCTGGAGGATTTTCTGGGGAAAGAGGCCTGCCTCCTCGTTGAAAACGACCTTCGATTGCGGGTTTTGGGGGACAAGGAGAAGCTCCCGGGCAGCCTCCGGAAAGCCCTTGAGAGGGTCGAGCAGGACACCCGGAAGAATACTCGGATGACGGTCGGATTGGCCCTCAACTACGGCGGCCGGGCCGATATTGTCGCCGCCGTCCGCCGGATCCTGGCCGAGGGCCTGATCAAACCCCGGGATCTCGATGAAGCCTCCTTCGCCCGGCACCTGGACACGGCCGGCCTGCCCGACCCCGACCTGCTGATCCGGACGAGCGGAGAGTCGCGGATCTCCAATTTTTTCCTCTGGCAAATCGCTTATGCCGAAATTTGGATCACGAAAACATACTGGCCCGATTTCCGAAAAATCCATTTGTTCCAGGCCTTGCTCGACTACCAGGGGCGGGAGCGCCGATTTGGCGAGGCCAAAGTTTAACCCATGAACATCGCGAAGAGACTAGCGACCGCCGCGGTCATGCTTTCGCTCGTTTTCGCAGTCTTGTTCTTTGGTTCTCCCTGGGTGGTGTTCCTGTTTCTTCAGCTGGCCGTCGTCGGCTGCCTCGTCGAGTTCTACAACCTCGCCCGAAGGCGAAAGCTTCATCCCCGAACCGGGCCCGGGATCCTGATGGCCCTGTTGATCGGCGCCTCGTTCATCGTCCCGGGATTGTCCCTGGGATTGTGTCTGTTTGCCGGACTTCTCCTTATGGGTTTCTATTATGTAGCCGTCACCCGGACGGTCGAGTCGGCCGTTCAGGTGACGGAGTCGATCGCGGTGACGGTCTTCGGCGCGGTTTACGTCGGCCTGACCCTGAATTTCTTCCTTCCCCTCCGCCAAGAGTTCGGCGTTTCGGCCGTACTTTTTCTCATGGCCGTCATCTTTCTGGGGGATACGGGGGCGTTTTTAATCGGCAAGGCGGTCGGGCGCCGCAAGATGACCCCGATCGCAAGTCCCCATAAGACCTGGGAAGGCGCCGTCGGCGGCTGGGTCACGGCCGCATTCAGCGCCTGGGCCGCCCAGGCCGTTTTCCTTCCCCGGGCCGACGCTCTTTCCGCGGTCGGAGTCGGCCTGGCCGTTTCCCTCGTCGCCCAAGTCAGCGACCCTCTGGAATCACTCTTTAAAAGGGCGGCCGGAGTCAAGGATTCCTCCAACGCCCTGCCCGGGCATGGAGGCATTCTGGACCGGGTCGACAGCCTGATTTTCGCCGCCCCGTTGTATTATTTCCTGCTCCGCTATCTCTGGAATCCGGGCGGATGAAAAACGTCGTTCTGCTCGGCTCCACGGGCACGATCGGACGGAATACCCTGGACGTCATCCGCCGCAATTCCGGCGCTTTCCGGGCGGTGGGGCTCGCGGCCTGGTCCAACCGGGATCTTCTCCTGGCCCAGATCAGGGAGTTCCGCCCGGACGTCGTTTCGGTCGGGAAAGCCGAAGACGCGGCGAATATCCGCCGGCGGCTGGTTGGACGGAAGCCGGAGATTTTATCCGGTCCCGAGGGGGCCGAGGCGCTGGCCGCCGAGACGAAGGGCGACATCGTCGTTTCGGCCATCACCGGATTCAACGGCCTGCGGCCGACCCTGGCCGCGGTGAAGACGGGGAAAATCGTCGCCCTGGCCAATAAGGAATCGATGGTCGCGGCCGGAGCCCTTCTCCGCCGGGAAGCCATCCGAAGCGGGGCCGCCTTCGTCCCCGTTGACTCGGAGCACAGCGGCGTTTTCCAGTGCCTTGCCGGCCGACGGGCCGATGAAATCAGGAGCGTCACCCTGACGGCCTCAGGAGGGCCCTTCCTCCGCACGCCCCTCCGGGACATGGGTCGGAAAACCCCGGCCGAGGCCCTGGCCCACCCCCGCTGGAAAATGGGCCGCAAGGTCACGATCGACTCGGCGACGATGATGAACAAGGGCTTGGAACTGATCGAAGCGCGCTGGCTGTTCGATCTCGAGCCGGGGCGGCTTCGCGTCCTGATCCATCCCCAGAGCATCGTCCATGCCCTGGTCGAGCTTCGGGACGGGTCGGTTCTGGCCCAGCTCAGCCTGACGGACATGCGAATCCCGATCCAGTACGCCCTGACCCATCCGGAACGGCGGGATGGGATCCTGCCTCCCCTCGACCTGGCCGCCGTCGGTGCCCTGGAGTTCATCGCACCGGACGAGAGGCGGTTCCCGCTCCTGCGGACGGCCCGCTGGGCTCTGGGGGAGAAGGACAGCGCGGCCGTAGCGATGAACGCGGCCAACGAGGTCGCGGTCGAGGCCTTCATCGAAGGGAAACTCAAATTCACCGGCATCGCCCGGACGATCGAATCCGCCCTGGCCGGACTGCGGCCGCGCCGCCTGGATTCGATCGGCGACATCGTCGAGGAAGACCGCCGGGTCCGGGAGCAGACCCGTTCCCGGATCGGCAAAAGGAAATAAGATGATCAATGTCTTAGGCACGATTCTCGCGTTTCTGATCGTTTTCGGCATCCTCGTCTTCATCCATGAGTTCGGCCATTTCTTCACCGCTAAGCTGGTCGGCATCCGGGTGGAGGTCTTCTCTTTCGGTTACGGAAAGCGGCTGTTCGGGGTGAAGAAGGGGCATACCGATTACCGCATCAGCATCCTGCCGATGGGCGGATATGTCAAATTCCTAGGGGAAGGCGTGTACGAGCCGGGCAAGGTCCTGGAACCGGACGATTTCGCGGCCAAGACCCGCTTCCAGAGGTTCATGGTCATCCTCATGGGCCCGGTCATGAATATCCTCCTGGCCGTGGTGATTGTCGCCGGGATCAACATGGTCGGGGTGGATGCGCCCGAGTACCAAGACCAAGCCCCTGTCATCGGCTGGATCGAGCCGGGGTCGCCCGCTTCCAAGTCGGACCTCCTACCCGACGACCTGATTTTGGCGATCAACGGCCGCAAGACCGCGACCTGGACCGATGTGGAAATCGCCGTCGGGACAAAGCCCGACCGACTGCTGACCATCGACATCCGGAGGGACGGCCGAGAGGTCAGCGTGCCCATGCAGACCGAGAGCCGGACGAAGTACGATATGGGATATGCCGGGTTTTACGGCAAGATCCTGACCCAGGTCCAGATGATCTCCCCGGGGTCGCCGGCCGAAAATGGCGGCCTTCGCCAGGGGGACGTCATCAAGGCGATCAATGGCGAGCCGGTCTATTTTTACCGTTTTGTCGAAATCGTCGAGGCCAACGCCGAGAAGGAATGCGAGTTTCTGATCGAGAGGGATGGGGCGGAGATGACCCTCCGCATCACCCCGCGGCGGGAGGGAGATGTCGGGAAGATCGGGGTCATGCAGACGGCCAAGTCCGTCATCAAGAAGTATGCGTTTTTCCCCGCGATCGGCCAGAGCTTCAAGGAAAACAAGCGCCTGGCTTTTCTTGTCATCGACTTTCTCAAAAACCTCATCACCGGCCAGGCTTCGGCCAAGCAGCTCGGCGGGCCCCTGGAAATCGCCAATTTTTCATACGCCGCCCTGAAGATGGGCTTCCTTGCCCTGATGAGCTGGATTGCGGTCATCAGCCTGCAACTGGGGATTTTGAATCTCTTCCCCATCCCGGTTTTCGACGGCGGGCAGCTGTTCGTCCTGGTCGTCGAGGGCATCATCCGCCGGGACCTCAACCCCAAGGCCCGGCAGATCTGGATGCAGATCGGGTTCGTCATCTTCGTCGTTTTGATCGCCTTCGTCATTCTGAACGATATCGTCAAGCGGCTGCCGCACGGCTGGAGCAGCTTGTTGCCGTTCTAGATTTCGTCGGCTTTTCAGGGATTGGCAATTCAGGGTCCTGCCGCGCGTCGCGGGCTTTGCCGTCCTCCCCGCCCTCGTCGCGAGGGCAGCCCCGATGCCCTGGCTCCCAAGGGTCGCGTAGGACAGCAAAGCCTAGTGCTCGCTCCACCCATCCCCCAGCGGGTCCCTTCCGCTGCGCGCGGCGGGGCGCGCCGCTCGGCGCCACCCTGAATCGGCCAATCCCGTTTTCAATCACATGGAATCGTCTGGAGCCGGCAATATTCTCCGGATAAAAGAAGAAATCGCGTTCCTCCGGCCGGGGATTCGGATATAATTCCTCCATGAAAACGAAAGCCGCGGAGCTGTTTCCCCGAAGAAAATCGGTCCGGATCAAAATCGGAAACGTGGAGATCGGGGGGGGGGCTCCAGTCAGTGTCCAGTCGATGACCAAGACCGACACGAGAAATATACGGGCGACGGCCGCCGAGATCCGCCGCCTAGCCGCGGCCGGATGCGAGATCGTCCGCCTGGCGATTCCAGATGACGAGGCGGCCCTGGCCTTCGGCCGGTTGAAAAAATCCGCTTCCGTTCCGCTGATCGCCGACATCCATTTCGACCACCGCCTGGCCTTGGCCTGCCTTGACGGGGGCGCCGACGGACTCCGCCTCAATCCCGGCACGATCGGCTCTCGGGACAAGGTCCGCGACGTCGTCCGGGCAGCCCGGGAAAGGGCCGTCCCGATCCGGGTCGGAGTCAATTCCGGTTCGGTCGAACGAGGCCTTCTCAAGGCCCATGGCGGGGCGACGCCTGCGGCGATGGTGGAAAGCGCCCTCCGCCATGTCCGGATTCTCGAGGACCTCGACTTCCGCTTGATCAAGATTTCGATCAAGGCGTCCGACGTCGTACGGACGGTCGAGGCCTACCGGCTCCTGGCGGCGAAGACGGACTACCCTTTTCATACCGGAATCACCGAGGCCGGGCCGCTCGTGCCCGGGGCGGTGAAGTCGGCCGTGGGGCTGACGCTTCTCTTGGCCGAAGGACTGGCCGACACCATCCGGATTTCCCTGACCGCCCCTTCGATCGAGGAAGTCAGGGTTGCTTATTTGCTTCTGGGTTCGGCCGGACTCCGGACCCGGGGCGTCGAAATGATTTCCTGCCCGACCTGCGGCCGGTGCGAAGTCGACCTGCTTAAGATTGTCCGGGAGATCGGGCGTGCTCTCTCCGGTATAACCGCTCCGCTCAAGGTGGCCGTCATGGGCTGCCCGGTCAATGGGCCGGGGGAGGCGAGGGAAGCCGATATCGGAGTGGCCTGCGGGCGGAAGTCGGGGACACTGTTCGCCGGCGGGAAAATCATCCGAAAAATTCCGGAGAAGGATATCGTTCCGGCCCTGGCGGCGTTGGCCGATCAGGCTGCCGCCTCTCGAAGGCGCCGGGGGAGGACGGCATGAACCAAGCGAAGCGTTTCTCCTTACAGCCGGGCCTGGAGTCCAAGCTCGGCCGCCTCCGCAGCATCCTTCGGGAGATGGGCCGGGTCGTGGTTGCCTTCTCCGGTGGAGTGGACAGCTCCCTGCTCCTTAAAATCGCGGCCGATGAGCTGGGTCCGAACGTCCTGGCCGTCATCGCCTCGTCGGAGACATATCCTGCCCGGGAGATCCGCGAGGCTGAAACGCTTGCCCGGAAGCTCAAGGTCCGCCACGAGGTCATCCGGACGACGGAACTCGACAATCCCGATTTTACCGGCAATCCGCCCCTCCGGTGCTACCATTGCAAGAAGGAGCTGTGGACGGCCATGCTCCAGGCCGCCCGCCGGGAAGGGATGGAGACCGTTGTCGACGGCCAGAACCGCGACGACGAGACTGACTTCCGTCCGGGCTCCAAGGCCGGACTGGAGCTGGGAATCCGCTCTCCGCTTAAGGAAGCGGGATTTGGCAAAAAAGAGATTCGGACGTTGTCGCGAAGCATGGGCCTCCCGACCTGGAATAAACCTTCGCTGGCCTGCCTGGCATCCCGGATCCCATACGGCACGCCGATCGATCAACCGACACTGGCCCGCATCGGCGCTGCCGAGGATTATTTGCGGAGTCTGGGATTCGGCCAGGTCCGGGTTCGGGACCATGGAGCGGTCGCCCGGATCGAAGTCGAGCCGAAGGCAATCCCGAAGCTGGCGGAGAAGGGGATCCGGGAGAAAGTCGAATCCAGGCTTCGAAAGCTCGGGTACCTCTATATTGCGGCCGACCTGGCCGGATACCGGACGGGGAGCTTGAATGAAGGGTTGCCTGCCTATTCCCGGGCGAAAAAAAAGCCCGGGCGGTGAAACCACCGCCCGGGTCGGTCAACCGTGTCGATTAACCCTGATCGGTCTTCTTGTCGGTGATGATGGCGACGTTCTCGTACCCCGCGTTTCGAATTGTCTCGTAGAGGTCGAGCAGCTTGCCATACTCGAGTTCGCCGTCCGCTCTCAGATAAAGCCTCTTGTCCTCGGAGGTCAGGAATTGTTCCTCCAGCTGGGACTGGAGCTTCTCGATCGTCGTCCGATCCTGGTTCAGGAACAAGCTGCCGTCCTTACGGATGTAAAGAACGACACTGGGGTTCTCGGGCATCGTGGCGTGATTGAGCGCTGTCGGCAAATTCAAATCCACGCCTTTCTGAACGAGCGGAGTCACCACCATGAAAATGATCAGCAGAACGAGAAGAACGTCGCACAGGGGGACGACGTTCGGCGTAGCCTGTACCGACTCGCCTTCTTTGCTGATTGAAAAACCCATGGGATGTCCCTCCTCTTGGGGTCTGGGATGTTATTTCGCTTGCTTGCGGATGAAGAAGTCGAGAACCTGGGAGGAGGTGTTGGACATCTCCGCGTCGAAGATTTCCGACTTGGTGGACAGGTAGTTGTAGCACCAGAGGGCGATGATGGCGACGCCGATCCCGAACGCCGTGGTGACCAGGGCTTCGGCGATACCGGAAGCGACGGCCCCGATTCCGCCCGAGCCGGTGGCGGCCATACCCTTGAAGGCGTTGATGATGCCCGAAATCGTCCCGAACAGGCCGATGAAGGGCGAGGACGTGGCGATGGTGGCCAGGACGCTCAAGCCACGCTTCAACTCCTGGTTGAAGATCGAGGCGGCTCGCTCGGTGCCGCGCTCGGCCGTATCGATCTGCTGTTCGAACGGCAGGCCGGAAGAGCCGCCCTCGAGGAATTCGTGCGAAGCGGCGGCGGTGACCCGGGCCAGGTGGCTGGCCTTGTATTCTTTCTTCGAGGCCAGGGCGAGGGCTTCCTTGATCTGGCCGGCCTTCAACAGGTCGGCGAGCTTCGGGGCCACGGCCTTGGAAAGAACTTTCGCTTTCCTGTAGAAAAGCGTCCGTTCGATCAGCAGGTAAATGGAAACGATGGACAGGGCGATCAGCAGGAAGGAGACCACCTTGGCCAGAACACTCATGGCCTGGAACATTTCTACGAGACCAAATTGCATTGTCGTACCTCCTTTAAATATGCAAAAGCTTTCTCAGCTTCTCGGGCCTTACTTGAGGGTGAAGCGGACCGTCACCGTGAAGATGACGCCGCGGGGACGGCCGTTGATGACCATCGGTTCATAGACCCACTGCCGGACGGCGTCGATGGCCGCCTGGTCGAGCAGGGGAATGGACCGGAGGACTTTCACGTTGTTGACCCGGCCGTAGATGTCGGTCTGGGCCTCGATGATGACGATGCCGTCCACCCGGGCTTCGCGGGCGATGTCGGGGTAGAGCGGTTCGACCCGTTTGATCAGGTTCGGGGGTTTGACTTCGCCGATGGCACGCACCGGCGCCTCGACTTCTCCGACGACGCCTCCAAGGACGCCTCCGACGACGCCTCCGAGGACACCGCCGACGACGCCGCCTTCGACACCGCCTTCAACGCCGCCTTCGATCCCGATGTCGGAAATCTGCTCTTCGGCGATTTCGGTCGGGATGTCGACTGGGGCGACGAGCCGGCCCGCCTCGAACGACGACTGGACCTGAACCGGCTTGATTCTCCGGACCGTGGACGACGACGCCTTTTTCGCCGGAGGCGGCGGCGGGGGCGGGGGCGGCGGCGGCGGGGCCAGGAAGGCGCTCGTGATCTCGATCCTCGGGAGATTGGAAGTGGAGAGCAGCGGGGCGACGATCAAGATGGCCACGAGAACCGTGTGAAGGATGAGAGCGATCGGGAAGGCCACGGCCTTCCGCTTGCCGCTTTTCCCGGCGACGAAGAAGGAATCCTTGAACATCTCAGGGATTTCTTCCCTCGTGGAGGGTTTCGGCTTTGGTTGTTCAGCCATATTTTACCTCGGTTGAAGAGATAGAAAATCAGCGTTCAACGAACCGATTATAACCTAAAGAACGGATCATGGCAAGTCGAATCTGCGCGGGGTTCATAATCGTCCATTAGCGACGCCGACGCTTTTCCGGGAACCATTTCTGCCAGAAGAGAACGACCGGGCAGGACAGGGCGATCGTCGAATAAATACCCTCGATCGACCCGACCAGCATCGTGAAGGCGAAGTCGTTGATAACCGACCCGCCGAAGATGAACAGGGCCAGGACGGTCAAGAGGACCGTGCCCGAAGTGATGAACGTCCGGCCGAGCATTTGGTTGAGGCTGAGGTTCATGACCTCTTCCAGGGGCATTTTCCGGAGGGCCTTCTGGTTCTCCCGAATCCGGTCGAAAATGACAATCGTGTCGTTGATCGAGAACCCGACGATCGTCAGAAGAGCGGCGATGATCGGCAGGTTGATTTCCCGGCCGCTGAAGGAATAGATCGAGACGGTGATGAGGACGTCCTGGGCCAGGGTGAAGATGGCCGCCACGCCGTAGGAGAGCTTGAACCGGAAGGCGATGTAGACCAGCATTCCGATCAGCGACCAAATGGTTGCCAGGACCGCTTTTCTCCGGAGGTCGGCCCCGACCTGGGGCCCGACGGATTCGAGGCTGAGGATATTGAGTTTTCCGAGGAAGGTTTTGCTCTTCAGAAACTCCACGGTTTCAGCCGAAACACCCGCCTTGGACAGGTCGGCGAAGTCGCTGAAGGCTCCTTTGACGGATTCGCTGTTTCTGGCCTTGAGGACGACTTCGGTCAAAGCCGTCCCCTGCTCGGGAAAGGCGGCCTCGAAAAGGGCCGCCAGGGTTTTTTGATCGACCGTGTTGAGGTCGATCAGGCCCTGGGCGGTCTCGCGTTCACCGTCCGTGCCTTTGAGGGCGGAGATGATTTTATTACTGAGTTCGGCGTGGCTTTCCAGCGATTCGCCGGCCTGGGCGTTCTGAACCTCGACCGCCCGAATCTGGATTTCGCGGCCGGAATCGCCGACTTCCTGAATCGAGCTTCCGCTCAAGCCGATATCGGTCAGCAGTTGGCGGATGTCGGCGACCACGACCGGATCCTTGAAGGCGATCCGGATCAGGGCCCCTTCGCCGAAATCGACGCCGAGCTTGAGGCCGCGGCCGGCGAAAATGTTGACCATCCCGGCGGCGATGATGACCGCGGTGATGATCAGGGCGATGTACTTGTACTTGAGAAACTTGATTTGCGGGGTTTTCTTGAAGATTTCCATGTCAGATGCTCATTTTCGTCGCGGTTTTGGGGATGGTTATGTCGAACATCAACCGGGAGATGAAGACCGCGGTGAAGACATTTGCCACGAGGCTGATAATCAGGGTGATCGCATAACCCTTGATCGGTCCGGTCCCGAACTGAAAGAGGAAGACGGCCGAAATAATCGTCGTCAGGTTGGAGTCGAAGATCGCGGTGAAGGCCCGGTTGAAACCGAGGCTGATAGCCCCGGGGACGTTTTTCCCCGCGGCCCGCTCTTCCTTGATCCGTTCGAAGATCAGGACGTTGGCGTCGACCGACATGCCGATGGCTAGAATTAAGCCGGCGATGCCCGGAAGGGTCAGGTTGGCTTTAAAATAGGCCAGGACGCCGAACAGGATCACGACGTTGAAGATCATGGCGATGACCGCATTGACGCCGGACAGGCGGTAGTAGACCAGCATGAAGGACATGACCAGGATGATGGCCGCGAGGCCGGCCATCATCCCCTGGCGGACGGAGTCCGAACCCAGGGCCGGGCCGATGACCCGCTGCTCCAGGTATTCAATCCCGGCCGGCAAGGCCCCGGCCTTGAGGACGATGATCAGGTCGTCGACTTCCTGGTTGGTGAACTGCCCCTGGATGATGCCCGAGTCGCCGATCCGGGTGTTGATGTTGGGGGCGGACTGGATTTTATTGTCCAGGATGATGGCCAGGGCTCGTCCGATATTGGCCCCGGTGACTTGTTCGAAGCGTCGGCCGCCTTCGGGGCTTAGGGTGAAGGCGACGGCCGGGTTGTTCCATTCATCGGTTCCGCGGCGGACGGTCCGGAGGTCCGAGCCCGTGATCGCGGCGACTTTTTCCACGAGGTAGACGCCCGGATGGCCGCGTTTGGCATCGCCCCGGATGATCTCGGCGTCGTCGGGGACGACCCCGCCGAAGGGCTGGAGAAGGGAGGCTTCGTCTTCGGCCGGGCCGGCTTTGACCAGCTTCCACGTCAGGACGGCCGTGACCTTGATCAAGTCTTTGACCCGGTCTGGGTCATCAACACCGGGAAGCTCGACGACGATCTGGTCGTCCCCCTGGCGCTGGATCAGCGGTTCGGCTACGCCGAACTCGTCGACACGGTTGCGGACCGTTTCCAGGGTCTGGTTGACGGATTGGTCGCGGAGGAGGGCCTCGACACCCGGCTTGAGGGTGAACGTCACCTTGTCGGGGAGGTAGGCCGTATCCCAGTCGGGCGCGTACTGGTCGACGACGTCCCGGACCATGGTCTGTTGGTCAATATTCAGGCCGGTAATGGCGAACCGGCCCGGACGTTCCTTGACCGCCGAGGCGTAGGTCAGGGAGTTCTTCTTGAACTGCTCGGTCAACCGGTTGATTTCCTGGTCGGTTTCGCCGTCGAGGGAATCATCGGTTTTGACCTGGAGAACCAGGTGGATGCCGCCCTTGAGGTCGAGTCCGAGCTTGATCTTGTCCTTGAGGGGCAGGGCCATGAACAGGCAGAAGCCCAGGACGACGAGGGTCAGGAGAATTTTCCAGCGGAGTCCTTTCTTCATCGGATGTCTCTTTCCTTGTGCGAATGGGCCGGCGCCGGACGGCGCGGGCGCCGCCGGGAGCTCCCGGGGAGGCCGGCGGACGGGGAGGGGGGCATCAGGCTTCGGATTTTTCGGCAGGTTGTGTTTCACCCTGGGAGAGGATGACGCCGACGGAACCCTTGGTCACTTCGATTTTCACGTTGGCTGCGATTTTCAGCTCGATCCGGTCCTTGAGAACGCCCATGACCGTGCCGAACATTCCGCCGGTCGTGATGATTTTGTCGCCTGGCTTCAGGCCTTCGATGGCCTCCATGTGCTTTTTCTGTTTCTTCCGCTGGGGAAGGATGATGAGGACATAGAAGATCCCGAAGACGAGGACGAAGGGGAGCAGGGCGGTCAGCATGTTCCCCTGCATCGGCTGTCCCGCCGAGGGCTGGGCCTGCGCGGCCGCGAAAAGGGCGCTGAATATCATCTGTTCACTTCCTTTAAGGAGTTCATGAGACTTAACTTAACCCGTTCGAGGGAATGAGATGAATAAGATTGCCGCATTTCGGGCTTAAAGTCAAGAAAAAGTTGAAGCCTCCGGCGATTTGAGCTATAGTATCCCTTCATTTTCCAAGGACATCACGATGACCGAAGCGAAAGTCGAAGGCAAGAAGAAGCGAACCAAGAGTGTCTTCCGTGAATATTTCGAGCTCATCGCCGAAACGGCCGTCTTCGTCTTCTTCGTCATGACGTTCGTCGTCCAGGCGTTCCAGATCCCCACCGGTTCGATGGAGCCGACCCTGCTCATCGGGGATTTTCTCCTGGTGAACAAGTTCGTCTACGACAACGGGACGCCGGCGATCGACCGGGTTCTCCTGCCCCGGAGGGACATCCGGCGCGGCGACATCATCGTCTTCAAGTATCCGAACGAGCTGTCCAAGGATTACGTCAAGCGGGTCGTCGGCCTGCCCGGCGAGAAGCTCGAAGTCCGGGACAAGCAGGTTTACATCAATGACCAGCCGATCGACGAACCGAACAAAGTCCACAGCGACTCCCAGGTCTTCTCCAAGAACGGATATTACAACTATGAGGACACGATCCGGGACAACTACGGTCCGGTGATCGTGCCGGCCGGCCACCTGTTCGCTATGGGCGACAACCGCGACCAGAGTTCGGATTCCCGGTACTGGGGATTCGTGCCCTTGAGCTATGTCAAGGGACGCCCCTGGATCATATATTTTTCCTATGCCGCGGAGCGCGATGCCTACCTGAAGACATCGGTCCGCGACCGGATGAAGAAGCTTGTCCAGTTCATCCCCAAGGCCCGCTGGAACCGGATGCTGAAGATCATCCACTGAGCCGACAGCCTCGCGCTCAGGGGGATTTCCGGACCGTGACGTCCTCGTAGGATGCGATGGTGATGAGGGGGTTTTCCTCCTTGAATTCCCGGGTGAAGATCGTCGTCCGGGCAAACCCGTCCATGTCCTTGGC